>JAGVTV010000149.1 GCA_019136675.1 Bacteroidota bacterium | reverse complement strand
CCACTGGGCCTTCCCAGATCTATGGCCACGCCATCAGCACCTATTTTTCTAAGTCTTGCCTGAGCCGGATCCATACCGTAGATCAGATTGTCTGTAATGCGGTAACCCATGGCATTGAGCACAAGGCCTATTGAAGGAGATATGGTATCAAGGAAAACAGACTGGCCGTTTTGAGTAAATTTAACTTCGTACAGTCCCGAGCTGGGGATGCCACTTCTGGTCAGGCTCAGATAATATTGGCCTCTGCATGTAAAAGGAACCTGGGCCAAAAGTTCTGACCTCAAAACCAGTAAGGTAATAAAACAAAAAACAAGCCGCAGAGCCACAATTTGCTGTTTAGTACGCTAAATTACATAAATATTCGTGAATGCCAACAGATCAGAAAAATCTTGTTCCCATATCAAATTTAATTAATAAATCCGCTGTCCGGAAATAGGTTGAAACCACCCGTCAAATGTCCAAATCCATTGATTACTCGATGAATTGAAGATTTGTGTCAAAATGTCATGCGATTGGCTGTGGTATGATTTTGGACACTTAATTATGTTTTTTATTAATATCTTTGTGCACTTATTGCAGAAGGGAATTAGAGCCAATTAAAACCCTCTGCCCCACCTAAAAATACAGCAATGTTTAATTTCTTAAAAAATATTTTTGGCAACAAACACGATAGAGATGTCAAAGGATATTCTGATGTTGTCAGCCAGGTAAACAAATTTTTCGGCGAATATCAGCGATTGTCCAATGATGAGCTCAGACAAAAAACCCTCGAGTTTCGTCAAAGAATCAGCGAAGGACTAAAGGAGATAGACCAGGACATAAACACTCTGACCAGCAATGCCAGAAATGAAGAAGATTTTATCCGCAAGGAAGAAATATACAACGAGGTAGACAAAATTAAAAAGGAACGCAATAAGTATCTGGAAGAAATCCTCAGAAACATTTTACCGGAAGCATTTGCAGTAGTAAAAGAGACTTCGAGACGATTTATGCAAAACTCCACCCTTGAGGTCACGGCAACTGACCATGACCGCAATCTGGCTGTTACCAAAGATTTTGTGACCATCTCAGGGGACAAAGCCATCTGGAAAAACAGTTGGAAGGCTGCCGGTGGTGACATTACCTGGAATATGCTCCACTACGATGTCCAGCTCATAGGAGGTATGGTGCTGCATGATGGCAAGATAGCTGAAATGGCGACCGGAGAAGGTAAGACACTGGTAGCTACTCTGCCGGCCTACCTTAACGGTTTATCCGGCGAGGGTGTGCACATCGTTACGGTCAATGACTATCTGGCCAGAAGGGACAGTGAGTGGGTCGGACCCATTTTCCAGTTCCTGTTGCTGACCGTAGACTGTATAGACAAATACAAACCACACTCGCCTGAAAGGATAGCAGCATACAGATGTGACATCACCTATGGAACCAACAATGAATTTGGCTTTGACTATCTCAGGGATAACATGGTCAGGGATATTGATGAGCTCGTACAGAGAGGACATCATTATGCCATGGTCGACGAAGTGGACTCCGTTTTGGTGGATGATGCCAGAACACCGCTGATTATATCAGGTCCTGTACCACAAGGTATGGAGGAACAGGAGTACATCGAATTGAAGCCCAAGATCGAAAAGCTGTTTAATGTTCAGAGGCAACTGGCCACAGAGTATTTGGCAGAAGCCAGAAAACTAATAAAGGAAGGAAGCACCGGTGTAAACGAAGGTGAAGGAGGACTCGCATTATTCAGGGTGTACAGGGCATTGCCAAAATACAGGCCCCTGATAAAGTTTTTGAGCGAGGAAGGTATCAAGGTCATCATGCAAAAGACCGAAAACTATTACATGCAGGAGCAAAGTAAAAACATGCACCTGGCAGACGAGCCCCTGTATTTTACCATTGACGAAAAAAACAGATCAGTGGAATTGACCGATAAGGGTATAGAATATCTTTCGAGAGGTGAAAACGATCCGGGTTTCTTCGTACTTCCTGACATCACCCAGCAGATCCAGGAGCTTACCAGCCGTGAGACCAATGAAGGAATCAAATTAAGCGAAGTAAAGGAGTCGCTCATCCAGGATTACGCTCTCAAGTCCCGCAGGCTGCACGCCACACATCAGTTGCTCAAAGCCTATACACTTTTTGACAAGGACCAGGAATATGTGGTCATCAACGAAGAGGTAAAAATCGTCGATGAACAAACCGGCCGTATGATGGAAGGCAGGAGATATTCTGATGGTCTGCACCAGGCTCTTGAAGCCAAGGAAGGTGTTAAGATCGGTGACATCACACAAACCTATGCTACCATCACGCTGCAGAATTACTTCAGGATGTACCATAAGCTAGCAGGTATGACCGGTACAGCCGAGACCGAAGCCGGCGAATTCTGGGAGATTTACAAGCTGGATGTCGTGGTGATACCCACCAATAAGCCCATTATTCGCGAAGACAAGGACGACCTGGTATTCAAGACCGCCAGGGAAAAATTCAATGCTGTCATCGACGAAATAGGCAACCTTACCTCCCAGGGTCGTCCGGTGCTGGTGGGTACCACATCGGTGGAAATTTCTGAATTGCTTTCACGGATGCTTAATCTTAGAGGTATAAAGCACAATGTACTGAACGCAAAACAGCACCAAAGAGAGGCAGAAATTGTTGCTGAAGCAGGTAAGGCCTCTACCGTTACCATAGCTACCAATATGGCAGGTAGAGGTACTGACATCAAGATTGACGAGCATGTAAAAAGAGCCGGCGGACTTGCCATCATTGCCACAGAACGCCACGATTCAAGAAGGGTCGACAGGCAGCTTAGGGGCCGGGCCGGAAGACAAGGTGACCCGGGTTCATCACAGTTTTATGTATCACTGGAGGACAACCTTATGAGACTTTTCCAGTCAGAAAGGATCGCCGGACTCATGGACAAGATGGGCCATAAAGAAGGAGAAGTTATCCAGCACAGCATGGTGACCAAGAGCATCGAAAGGGCCCAAAAGAAAGTAGAAGAAAATAATTTTGGCATACGAAAGAGACTGCTCGAGTACGATGATGTCATGAATATCCAAAGGGCTTCCATCTACAAAAAAAGAAATAACGCCCTCCATGGCGAAAGACTGACCGTGGACCTTCACAATATGTTTGTGGGTTCTGTCGAGACTATTGTCGACAGCAATAAAAAAGCCAATGACTTTGAGGGATACAGACTGGATTGTCTGTCATCACTGGGTTTTGATCCGGCTATGGATGAAGGTACATTTAAAGCTACCTCCACTGATGATCTGATAGATCGCACGCTGGATGAAGTCATGAATAATTATCATCAGAAATCTGAGCAGATCACAAAATTTCTGATGCCTACTATCCGTCAGGTTTTTGAAAACGAGGGACATAGGTACAAACGCATTGCCGTTCCATTTACAGACGGGCGTACAAATCCCCTGCCTATCGCTGCAGACCTTAAATTGGCCGTTGACAGCAACGGAGGCACCATCATGAGGGATATAGAAAAGACAATCACCCTGGCGATTATTGATGACCACTGGAAAGAACATTTGAGGAGCATGGACGAGCTGAAGGACTCTGTTCAGGCAGCTTCATTCGAGCAAAAGGACCCTTTGGTAAAATACAAGATAGAAGCCTACAATCTGTTTGAAGATCTGATCAATAAGGTAAACAAAGATGTAAGTGCTTACCTGCTTAATGGTAAACTCCTCATACAACAGGAAGTGAGAGAGGCTAAGGTCCAGAAAACCGATCTGACCAATGTAAGAACCTCAAGGGAGGAAGAAGCCATCAGGCAGGCAGCAGAAGGTGTATCAAAAAAGCCGGAAAAGGTCGAAACCTTTAAAAGGTCGGAGGAAAAAGTTGGCAGAAATGATCTGTGCCCATGTGGCAGCGGTAAAAAATTCAAGCATTGCCACGGCAAGTAGTCGGGCAGACAAACGATACTCGGACCGGATGATACCACAGCCGGAGGATAAGTTTATGAGAAGGTGTTTTGAGCTGGCTTTGCTGGGTCAAAACCAGACAGGAAAAAACCCCAAAGTCGGTGCAGTCCTGGTTTATGACAATACCATCATCGGCGAGGGCTATCACAAAAAATTCGGAGGTCCGCATGCCGAGATTGAAGCCCTGGCTTCTGTCCGTCCTGCTGAAAGACATCTTATCCCGTTATCCACCCTTTATGTAAGCTTGGAACCCTGCTTGCATTTCGGCAAAACCCCACCGTGTACCGAAAGAATAATTGCAGAAGGTATAAAAAAAGTGGTGGTCGGTTGTTCTGACCCAAATCCGCTTGTAAGTGGCAAAGGCATACAATATTTGAGACAAAATGGTGCAGATGTATTTGAAAACCATTTGCAAAATGAGGCCAGGTATCTTATCAGACCTTTCTGTGCCAATCTGAACGGCCTCCCATACATTGTACTCAAGTGGGCAGCATCAAAGGACGGATATATTGGAAAGCAGAGAGAACAGATCTGGCTGACGAATAATTACAGCAAAATGCTGGTACACAAATGGAGGACAGAATCAGATGGCATTTTGGTCGGGAAAAACACCCTTCTGACCGATATACCCAGACTCACAGTACGGGATGTACCCGGCATAAATCCTGTACGTATCGTGGCTGATCGTCAATTAAGGACAATTTCCTTTCTGAATGAACATTATCCCGGGCAGCACTGGCTCATATTAAACCAGGTAAGGGACGGAAATTTTGGGCCTCTGCAGCTTATCAGATATCATAATGACGAAAATCTGGAAGCAGGCCTCAGATTGCTGTTTGATCATGGCATCCATACACTGCTGGTGGAAGGTGGCAATGAACTGTTGAATTCAATGATTAATGCCGGACTATGGCATGAAGCCCGGGTTTTTAGCACAGCCCACATATTGACAGAAGGAATTAAGGCCCCGCAGCTGGAAGGCAAACTACATCAACAGCGTCAAATAGGCATTGATAAGCTTCACGTAATCCTGAATCCAAGCCTGCATTATGACTGAAAATGAAAAGGCACAATTCATCATGAAGAAACTGGAGTCACTCTACCCTGAGACTCCGGTTCCATTACTGCACAGCGATCCCTATACGCTCCTGGTGGCTGTTTTGCTGTCTGCACAGTGTACCGATGAAAGGGTCAACAAAGTGACCCCAGAATTATTCAGGTTGGCAAACAATCCGGCTGACATGACGCGGCTGACTGTGGAGGAGATTGAACGTATCATAAAGCCATGTGGCCTTTCCCCGGCCAAATCAAAGGCCATATCACAATTATCACAAATCCTCCTTGACAAGTACGACGGAGAGGTTCCTGCCAGCTTCGAAGCCCTTGAATCCCTGCCCGGAGTAGGCCATAAAACTGCTTCCGTAGTGATGTCTCAGGCTTTTGGTGTACCTGCGTTTCCGGTAGACACGCATATACACAGGCTGGCAACAAGATGGGGATTGACCTCAGGAAAAAATGTTACAGAAACCGAAAAAGATCTCAAAAGAATCTTTCCGGAATCCAGCTGGAACAAACTGCATCTTCAAATTATTTTTTTTGGCAGACAATATTGTCCGGCACGTGGCCATGATCCGGGTGTTTGTCCTATATGTTCTGAAGTCGGAAAAATCGATACCGCCTGACCTGATTATTTTGGCGGCACCCTAAATCGGTATGTGGCCACGGAGTACCCTCCCCATATGCCCAGGCCTCCCTTTACATTTGAAGCTATCCGGGTATAGGAAGAAAAAGGCCCGCCCCTGTTGGCACTGTAATCCCGGGTATTCCAGAAATCAAAATGCTTCTTATCGAGACATACCCATTTAACTGTGACTGTGTCACCCCGCATAAACAACCCAAAGGTTTCGGGGTCAAAGTCACCGTCACGCCGTTCTGCCCTTTGAAGCGGAAACTCAAACTCCTTACCGTCAAAAATGGCATCGTCTGTCACGGATGTAAAGGGAGGAATCAGAGGCCCTCCCCCGCTCGAGGTGTAATACCTGTAAAAGTTTTTTACCCCTGCAGGGTCCGAGATCTTTACATTCAGCTCAGAAAGGGTATCATTTGGTTTTCCGGGAGGATCCTGCCATTCAAAATCATACAATCCGGTAAAAGTGGGTATGGTGGTAGTAGCTGTCAGGACCTTACCCTCCGCTTCGGCTGTCAGGGCGTAAGTACGACCCTGCTCACGCTTCAGCTGATCGAACAAGTCTACATAAACACAGATGTTTACAGAAGCTGAGTCAGGGTCAAATCCCAGCGTGGCATACACCTCTCTCTTAAGCTCTTCAGGTAGATCGGCCAGACACAATTCGGTCAGGGGCACATTTTTATCGCCATCATTGACCGATATTTTTGCTCCTCTTACAAACAACTCGCTGAATTTATTCGGATCTACAGTGGAGACAAAAGGTATGCTCTTGGTCAATATCACATAGGTGGGATTTGCACCTTCACCTGATTCTATGTATCCTTCAAGCACAAGTTCTTGTTTTGAAGCATCCGTGTCCGGTACAAACTCCTCTTCACACGATATTAGAAACAAGGAGCAGGCTGCACAAAGAAAGGTAAAAAATTGATTTAATTTCATTTCTGATTCCATTTAAAATTGTACGTGATACTTGGAATAATCGGAAAGATAGTGATCTTGGTCCCTTTGATGGTGGTGGTCCCTGTCTGAAAATCAGTCTGTGTATCAAAGTTGATAAAAAAAGGATTTTTTCTGTTGTATGAATTATACAGCGAAAACGTCCAACTGCCCGTAAACTTCTTTTTGGATCCGGGATTTGGCGTGTAGGTGGCTGACAGGTCAAGCCTGTGGTATGGGTCAAGCCTTGCACTGTTTCGTGGCCCATAAAAAAGATTGAGGTTCTGCTCCACAAAGAAAAATCCCCTCACCGGAGTGTATAGTTTTCCAGTCCCGTAAATAAAGACAGCACCAAAGTCCCACTTTCTGGTCGGCTTGTAATTAACGACCACCGACATGTCCTGAGGTCTGTCATATACCGCCGGATACCACCTTCCGTCTTCAATGTCTGAAAATGACCTCAGCGTCCTAGAAAGTGTATACCCTATCCAGCCATTGAGCTTGCCTTTTGTTTTCTTGATAAAAAACTCGGCTCCGTAGGCCTTGCCTTTGCCAAAGACAAACTGGTCCTCCACTTCCTTGCTGATGTCATTGACATAGTTGTCGGCATAATCAATTTGGTTTTTCAAGTCTTTATAATACACTTCCATAGAGGTTTCAATCAGGTCGTCTGCCCAGTTTTTAAATATCCCTACGGCGTATTGCACACCTCTCTGTGGTTTGACTACCTCCGTACTCGGCACCCACAGATCGGCCGGGAGCGTACTGGAAGAATTGCTGACAAGGTGCAGATATTGGGTAGTCCAGGCCACTCCTGTTTTTAAGCTCAGGTCAGGAGCCAATTTAATGTTGAAACTCAAACGGGGTTCTATTCCACCATAAAATTTGACAGGTTCGAAGTTTCCGTATTCACGGCCTGTGACCTTAGAAGTGTATGGCCCGACCTGCTGAAATCCGCTCAGACGAATACCTGCATTTATACCCAGATAACTCAATGGCCTGAACTCATCCGCAATGTACACACCGATTTCATTGGCAAACTTTTCTTTAAAATTGGTTTCAAAATTTACTTCCCCATTGGTCGCACTCGCTGTATTTGGAGTGAGCGTGTGATAGGTGTAATTGACACCGTATTTCAGCACGTGCCTGTTGCCCGGATAGTTTTCAAAGTCAGCTTTGACGTTCCAGTCACGTATTCCCGAAAACAGTTTAAATACAAACTCATCCTGCCCGCCGTTGAACCGGAACCTGTAATCGTTGTAAACCAAAGACAGGTTCATAAACATTTTATCATTAAAAAGATGGTTCCATCGCAGGGTCGCTGTCTTATTGCCGTAAGGCAAATCAAAAGCAAAGTCTCTGCCCGGCTGCCTGAATTTAAATACATCATTGCCAAAATAACCGCTGAAGTATAATCGGTTCTTGTCCGAAAAGGTATAATTCCACTTGGTGTTAAGGTCGTAGAAATAATAGTTGGTACCTTCAAAATTGGTGCCTTTTAAAGCGGGCTGTACCAGATCCACGACATAGGTCCGCCTACCGGAGATGATAAAAGAACTTTTATCCTTAACCACTGGTCCCTGCAGAGTAAGCCTTGAAGACACCAGACCTATCCCACCTTCTGCTTCAAAATGTTTATTATTGCCCTCTTTCATCTGGATATCGAGAACGGATGAAAGCCTGCCGCCATAATTTGCCGGCATATTACCTTTGATCAGAGTCGTATTTTTTATCGCATCTGCATTAAACACAGAAAAAAATCCAAGCATGTGAGATGCATTGTATACTACCGCTTCATCCAGCAACACAAGATTCTGGTCAGGCCCCCCTCCCCTTACATAAAAGCCTGCATTGCCTTCGCCTGATGACAATACACCAGGCAACAGCTGTATAGATTTTAAAATATCTACCTCTCCAAAGATGGCCGGCAATTTTTTAATGTTTTCCACAGGGATCTCTACGGTCCCCATTTGCATACCTTCTACGTTGCGTTTCTGGTCATCACGTTCTGCTGAAATAACAACCTCTTCAATCAATACACCTTCTTCAAGGGAAACGGATAAAGCCAAATCCTTTGTTAAACGGATTTCAGAAAATTTATCCTTATATCCAAGATAAGTAAACCCTAAACGGTAATTTCCCTCAGGCAGTGTCAGGGAGTAAAACCCGTAGGCATTGGTAGTAGCTCCCTGCACAGGGTTATCAGCATTAAAGACACTGGCTCCAATGAGGGTCTCCCCGGTATTATCATCCTTGATGTAGCCACTGATTGTGTATTTGGACTGTGACCATCCTCCGGTAGATGACAATCCAACTACCATTAGAATAAAAACCAATTTATAAAAAACCTTAGCCGAGGTAATTTTGCCATTCATAACACCAAAATATATTCTGTAAAACTTACGTTAAACGCAGAATTTCAAAATTTGATTATGAAAAAGGCATGTTTTTAGATAAGAGACAAGAATAAAACGACAAAAAAATCTGACACAATAAAAAACAAGAAAGCAATCAGTTGCTACAGACTTTCCAATTCAAATGACAAAGTCTCCCACTGAACCATTTTTTCATCCAGCGTGTCCTTGAGTTGCATGTATTTTTTATTTGTTTCGGCAAAATGCGGATCCATGTAAAAATTGGGGTCCATCAGCTTAAGTTCCATAAGTGACAGCTCATTTTCCAGTTTGCTAATTTCTTTTTCTATTTGCTGGATCTGCTTCCTGAGTTTTCTGGTTTCTTCGGTTTCAGACTTTTTGGAATTACCCTGTTCTGACACAGTAGTACCGGCTTTATCCTTTGTCTCGATATCCCGCATTCCCGCCAGCTTCCTCTTTTCAAGGAAATACTCTATGTCACCCAGGTACTCTCTGACGGCTCCGTCTTTAAATTCGTAGACCTTATTGGTGAGTCCCGCCAGAAACTCACGGTCATGCGATATGACCAGAAGGGTACCTTCATAGTCCATCAGAGCATTTTTTAGAATTTCCTTACTGAATATGTCAAGGTGGTTAGTGGGTTCGTCGAGTATCAGGAAATTACAGGGCCTCATGATAAGTGACGCCATGGCCAGTCTTGCACGCTCTCCTCCGCTGAGCACCGATACTTTTTTATCTACTTCGCTTCCCGAAAAAAGGAAGGAACCCAAAATATTTCTGATTCTAGATCGCATTTCCTCCGGTGCTTTGTCCTCCATCGTCTCCAGTACAGTTTTTTTCAGGTCCAATAGGTCGGACTGGTTTTGGGCATAATAAGACATGGCTAGATTTGAACCGGCGGTTACCTCACCTGATGTCGGTGCCAGAACGCCTGCCATGATCTTTGCCATCGTGGTTTTACCTTGCCCATTTTGCCCCACGAAGGCTACCCTGTCGCCCCTTTCGATGGTCATGGTAATGTTGTGAAACACATTTTTAGCTCCAAATGACTTTGAAAGATCGGTGACACGGATGACGTCCCGTCCTGATCTTGGTACCTCAGCAAATTTGATTCGCATCGCCTTTAAGCTTTCCACCGGCATCTCGATCCGATCCACCTTGTCCAGCAGCTTTTGCATACTTTGGGCCATCTTGGTCTTATTGGCCTGTGCCATAAAACGATTTATGGTTTTTTCCTTTTGGGCTATGTCCTTTTGCTGGTTTTCAAAAGCTGCGATCTGTATGGCTTTTTGTTTTTCTTTTTCCTCCAGGTATTTGCTGTACCTAAGTCTGTAATCTGACGCCCTACCGTTTTCCACCTCAATGATGCGATTGCACACATTTTGGAGAAACTGCACGTCGTGGGATATAACTATGACGGTCCCTGCATAGTCAGTCAGATAATTTTCCAGCCATATGATAGACTCGATATCCAGGTGATTGGTGGGCTCATCCAGCATCAGTAGGTCAGGCTGCTGCAAGAGGAGCTTTGCCAACTCTATCCTCATTTTCCAGCCTCCGCTGAATTCGGAAACAAGCCTGGGTAAGTCAGTCTCCGCAAACCCCAGACCCTTCAATACCTTGACAGTCTCCACCTCAAGGCTCGACAGGTTAAAATGTTCGAGTCTTGCGGACAAGTCTGACATCTCCTCTATAAGCCTGTGGTAAGCATCGCTTTCGTAATCCGTTCTTTCTGTAAGCTCATGACTTACGAGCTCCAGTCTCTGATTCAGCTTAAGGGCTTCCTGATGACACGACATGGTCTCATCGATGACCGTTCTGGTCTCATTGAGTTCAAATTCCTGTCTCAGATAACCTGTGGTTGTCCTGGAAGGAAATTCAAGGCCTCCCTCATCTGGTCTCTTTTCACCAGCTATGATCTTTAGCAAAGTAGATTTGCCGGCTCCGTTGATTCCGATCAGCCCTATGCGGTCCCTGGGAGTAATCATAAAACTAACTCCGTCCAGAAGGGTCCTGTCTCCAAATCTAACGGCTATATCCTTGACATAATACATAGGGGCAGGTACTTTAGGCCCTTTCGGGCGAATGTTAATTTTAGTTCAGACTGATTGAGTCCGGCATCTGAGCAATGACCGTGTAAGTGTTCCCTTTATTGTGAAGGACGGATTGCCAGAGTACCAGCGGTTTTATCTTGAATAGATAATTGGAGTCCATTTCGTCAAGCAACCATGAATCTTCTTTGAGCTCATCGGCAAGCTGGCCTTCAGTCCATCCGCTGTATCCGACAAAAAATTTGATGTTATTGTCTTTGATAACTCCGTTTTCCATAAGGAACTTAAGCTTTTCAAAATCTCCTCCCCAGAATACTCCCGGTGATACTTCGACACTGTTATCAAGCAAGTCACCCACATTATGAAGATAGTGCACACTGTCTACGGCCACAGGCCCGCCCATGTACACCATGGCACTGGATTCCGGAAAATCAGCTACCAGTTCGTGGATTCTGACATCAAGTGGCTTATTAAGTACAAAACCTGTAGTGCCGACCTCTGTATGTTCGCAGATCAGCACTACCGACCTTTTGAAATTCGGGTCCAGCATAAAAGGTTCAGCCACTAGCAGAAGTCCCGCTTTTATTTCCATTTGCTATAGAGTTTCAATCCCGGCATTTCTGTCTATCTTCCTGATAAGCCCTGAAAGGACTTTTCCGGATCCCCCCACCTCAACAAAGTGAGTTATTCCGTCGTTGATCATATTCTCAATGGTTTGTGTCCACTTAACAGCTCCGGTTAACTGGGCAATCAGGTTTTCCTTGATGATTTCAGGATCTGTCTCAGCCTTAGCTGTTACGTTTTGGTAAACGGGACAGGTAGGTACTGCAAAATGAGTCTCCAGGATAGCTTTGGCCAGGTTTTCCCTGGCAGGCTCCATCAAAGGGCTGTGAAATGCCCCTCCCACTTCAAGAAGTATGGCTCTTTTGGCCCCGGCCTCTGTAAGTTTTTCCATTGCCATGGCTACCCCGGTCTTTGATCCGGAAATGACCAGCTGCCCCGGACAATTGTAATTGGCAGCAACAACAGTATCGGATATTTGGCTGCAGATCTTCTCCACAAGTTCGTCCTCAATACCCAATATAGCAGCCATAGTGCCTTCGGCATGGTCACATGCCGCCTGCATGGCAGTGGCCCTTGCATCTACCAGCCTGAGTGCATCCTCAAATACCAGTGTCCCGTTTGCTACCAAAGCGGAAAACTCTCCCAGTGAGTGACCGGCGACTGCGTCAGGCATAGCCTGTGATCTGGCCTTGAGGGTGGCTATGGCATGTACAAACAGGGATGGCTGAGTGACCCTGGTTTGCCTCAGGTCTTCAGCTGTTCCTTCAAACATTATTTTAGAAAGCTCAAAACCCATGATTTCATCAGCTTGTCTGAAAATCGTCCGTGCAAGGCTGCTGCTTTCATAAAGATCTTTACCCATTCCCTCAAACTGGGCTCCCTGCCCGGGAAAAACAAATGCAGTCATGATTAATTATCTAAGGTTAGCAGTTATCAAACTCAAAAACTCATTTCTGGTTTCATTTTTCTTAAATTCTCCCGTAAATGCAGAAGTTGTGGTCACGGAATTTTGTTTTTGCACTCCCCTCATCATCATGCACATATGGGCTGCTTCTATTACGACAGCCACTCCATGGGGCTTCAATGCTCCGTCTATAGCATGTAAAATTTCATGGGTCAGCCTTTCCTGCACCTGAAGACGTCTTGCAAAAACGTCAACAACCCTTGGTATTTTGCTTAACCCTACCACATATCCGTTAGGAATATATGCTATATGTGCCTTTCCGTAAAAAGGCAGGATGTGGTGTTCGCAAAGTGAGTACAGCTCAATATCCTTGACTACCACCATCTCATTATACTCCTCTTTAAACAAGGCGGAATTTAATATCTCATTTGCATCCTGGCTATAGCCCTGGGTCAGGAATTGCATTGCTTTAGCCGCCCTTTCCGGCGTCTTGGCAAGTCCCTCCCTTGACACATCCTCACCTATCATGCTGAGCACACCGGAGAATTTGTCGATAAGGTCTTTTGTTATATGCTCCGGATATTGATCGTGTTTATTGTAAGGCATTAATTTTTATTATTGTTCACCAAAATATTCAGCATAAATGGAGTCAGTCTCCTGCAGCTTAACACAGTGTAACCGGCAACCTGTCAGATGAGGTTCGAGTTCATTCCATATAAGTACCGCCATATTCTCAGTTGTCGGCATGGTGCCTTTTGGAATAAATTCAATATCCAGATTCAGATTGGAATGATCCAGTCTGTCCGTTATTACTTCCCTTATCAGTTTGCCTAATTTTTTTGCGTCATAGAAAAAACCGATTTTCGGATCCGGATCACCTTTGACGGTAACGTAAAGTGTATAGTTATGTCCATGCCAGTTCTTGTTGGCACATTTACCAAAGAAATCAAAATTTTCCTCTTCTGTCCAGGATTCAACCCAAAGTTTATGGGCAGCATTGAACTTCTCGACTCGTGTCAGATATACCAAGGGCATTGCCTAAAGTTAAAATGGCTGCAAAGGTACAAAATTTTTGGATTTTTTGGGAATTTTTTGAAGAGCTATGCCGTCTAATGACACCTGACATGTTTATTACACAGCTAAAAACACAAGAGCCCGGAAGAATAAACTTCCAGGCTCTTAGTCGGGGCGGCAGGATTCGAACCTGCGACCCCCTGGTCCCAAACCAGGTGCGCTAACCGGACTGCGCTACGCCCCGATATGATCCGGTTTTATTCGGATCAAAATATCTTTATCCGCAAAACAGACAGTTATTCCACATTTAAAACGTGCGGTGAAGGGGGGATTCGAACCCCCGGTACCGTTTCCAGTACGACAGTTTAGCAAACTGTTGGTTTAAGCCACTCACCCACCTCACCAAAATGTCAATAACTATTTCGTTTTAGGCACTTTCCTTTAAAAGTGCCGCAAATATATTTTTATCGTTTGTTCTGAACAAACATAAATGCGAAATATTTAAAAATTATCTTAAAAAATGTGAGATATACTGGACTCGAACCAGTGACCCCTACCCTGTCAAGGTAGTGCTCTAAACCAACTGAGCTAATATCTCTGATTAAAATTTTACAGGGTTTGTAATTCGGCCAGCAATTGTTCGGGTGTTTTATAACCGGGTCTTATATCAATAGGCTCGAGTTTTGAATTCAGGTAGACAATAGTCGGATAACTCAACCGTCCCTGCAAAAGCTCAACACCCAACTGGTTTACTCCGTTTCGGCCCATAGGTGTCCATTCATACTTCTTTCCCTTAAATGTTGCCGGTTCCTTTTGCTCAGCATTAAACTTAACCACATAAAAGTTTTCGTTCAGATACTTGATGACAGCAGGGTCTGTAAAGGTCTTCTTGTCCATGACCTTGCACCATCCACACCAGTCCGTGTACACATCCACCAAAAACTTCTTATCATTGTCTCCACTGCCTATTTCACTTGCTTCTTCGATCGTCAGCCATTTGAGTTCAGTATCGCTGACCGATTTGTTTTTACACGATGACATAAACAGTAAAGCCACCAAAAGATGGAAAAATATTTGATTCCGCATTTCAAAAAACTTTTCGAGCCGCAAAGATATAAAATTTTCTGATTAACAAAATTACTTATTGACTAAAGTTGTCTTAACTTTTTTGACCAGAGCCGTTACATTGTCCTTAAAGATGAGGTCAGTATCCATAAGATCCTGCACAGCCTTGAGAGAGTGTATCACAGTGCTATGGTCCCTGCCGCCAAAAGAATCCCCAATAGATTTCAGTGAGCTGTTTGTATAGTTTTTGGCCAGATACATGGAAAGCTGCCTGGCCATAACCACTTCCCTCAGCCTGGTTTTAGAGTGGAGTTTTTCCACCGGCATGTTAAAGTGTTTGGCTACGAGATGTTTGATGCTTTCTACAGAGACCTCTTTTTCGACCATGCTGACAAACTGCCGGATGACCTCACGAACCAGTTTCATGTCAATCTCACGCCTGTTTAAGGTAGACTGGGCCACAAGCGAAATCACAACGCCTTCCAGCTCTCTGATATTGGATTTGATGTGGGTGCATATGTATTCCTTTATCTCAGGAGCAAGACTGAGATTTTCTCCTTCCAGTTTTTTATCCAGTATTTTCATCCTGGTGCCAAAGTCAGGGGCCTTAAGGTCGGCTACAAGTCCCCATTTAAATCTTGAGATCAACCTGTCTTCCACCTCCACCAGATCCTTGGGTGCACGGTCGGATGTAAGTATGATCTGCTTTCCTGCCTGATGCAGCTGGTTAAAAATATTAAAAAAAATCTCCTGGGTCTTTGGCCTGTTGGATAAAAACTGGATGTCATCGACAATAAGCACATCGATCATCTGATAGAAATTCATGAAATCATTGACACTGTTGGCCTTGATCGCCTGAATCACCTGATTGGTAAACTTTTCGGTGGTCACATACAGGACCTGCTTGTCCTGGTTCCTTTTTGTAATCTCATTGCCCACAGCATGGGCAAGGTGGGTTTTACCCAGCCCTACGTCCCCATACACGATAAGCGGATTAAAGGCTGTGCCTCCCGGTTTTTTGGCTATGGCCATACCTGCAGAGCCGGGAAAACGATTGCATTCTCCCTCCACAAATGTATCAAAAGTATAACCTGGGTTCAGCTGGCTTTCAACTTTAAATTTTCTTATTCCTGGAATGGCAAAGGGATTCAACACTGGCTCCGTTGCATCGTCGGTTTGACCGGTCTTTTTTTGTCGAAAATCTGGAGATCCTACCTGACGGTGATTTTCGACCGTTATCTGGTAATTCAGGGTGCCTCGAAATCCCAATTCTGTCTTGATGGCTTTTTTAATTACATCTACGTAATTTTCCTCCAGCCATTCATAAAAAAACTTGTTGGGAACCTGGATGGTAAGAACATCTTTTTCAAGGTTTACAGGTTTAATGGGCTCAAACCATGTCTTGAAAGGTTGTGCTTCGATGGTTTTTTTTATGATGCTCAGACAATTATTCCAAACACTGATATGATCCCTAATCATTCTTCAAAAAATTTCTAAAAATTACTCATTCTTCCTGGCCAACGGTTCTTAGGAAACAATCGGCATACATCCTCTTCAAGTCAGGATCAAAATTTGGGAATGGTGCAAAAGTGACACAATTTTAAGTGATAAAAAAAAATTGAAGCCACTATTTTCATATATTTTTTTACATAATAAATAACTAATTTGCTAATATTAATATTGTCATTATATTAATATATAATAACTTATAAATGTGTTTTTTAAAGTTTAAATCTCTCTTAATTTGTAAACAACTGACTTGTAACCCCTATTATCAGCAGAGTTACACGGTAAGGTTCTTGCAGGTAATGCAGGTTCCCTTTTTGTTCTTCTCAAAGTATACGTCCAGTCGGCCCAAAACTATGCCGGCCCAACCTACTTGATTGATCAGGACTGGTTTGCCGTCTTTGTTGACCAGACGCTCAGGCTCCTTCATAAAGGTATGAGTATGACCTCCGATGATGAGGTCGATATTGGAAGTATTTTGGGCAAGAACCCTGTCAGATACTTTATCTTCATTGTACTTGTACCCCAGATGGGACAGGCAGATGATATAATCACATTTTTCTTCGTGCCTGAGAATTTCTCCCCATTTTTGGGCGGCAGCCACTGGATCTGAATACTGGGTATCACCATATAGTTTGTCAGGAACCAATCCTTTCAGTTCGATACCAACGCCAAAAACCCCTATTCTGACACCTCCTTTACGGAATATCCTATAGTTTTGGGTCTTGCCCTGCATGGCAGTATTGGCAAAGTTGTAATTTGTCACCAGCAAAGGAAAGTTAGCGTGTTTCATTTGTTTGGCAAGACCCTCTACTCCTGCATCAAAGTCATGGTTTCCTATAGTACCGGCATCGTATCCCAGCTGACTCATCAGCTTGAGCTCCAGTTCTCCACCATAAAAATTAAAATACGGTGTACCCTGGAATATATCACCGGCATCCAGAAGAAGTACATTTTTTTGCTCTTCCCTGATTCTACTGATCAATGTTGCTCGCTTGGCCACCCCCCCCAGCCCTTCATTTTTACTGCCGTCCATCGGAAAAGGTTCGATCCTGGAGTGCACATCATTTGTATGAAGAATGGTCAGTCTTTCAATCTCAGGCTCGGACGGTGATGCAAACAACGGATATGTTCCAGTACTGAGCAGTAGACCGGTGTAGGATGCATTGGCGATAAACTTCCTTCTGTTCATGTTATTCTGTGATTCTTTGGTCCTCCTGCGGATTTATAGACTTACCCTTGGCCTGCAGGTCTTTAACATTTTTGATCAGCATATCTCTTAAAAGTACTCCGGTATTGACCGAAGGTAAATTCTTCAGGAAGATCATATTATCGCCACCGTTGGCTATATAATCCGGGATTGCCGCTGTGTACACAGCTGTGGTATCAAGAGCTGCCCCTTTTATCCTGATGTTTTCGGCTTTGCCATACTCGATCCTGAATGAAACGTTTCGGCTTACGGGCCATCCGCCACTTTCGGCCATTTTGTCAAACAACATCTTCACATCAGTGCCTTTAAGTTTCAGGATATACATGACATTGTCAAACGGCATCAATTCGTACATTTTTCCCACGGTCACGGGTCCCTTGCCAAAGACGGGGACCCTGATCCCTCCGTAATTCTGTACTGCAAAATCTATAGGTTCGGCGCTTATTTCCTGAGCTTCATCCTGCAATGCATCCGCAAACCAGTTGGTCAGCGTTGAGTTTGGCTTACCCTTTACAAGCTCCTTTTCGCAATAGCCTATTACCTCGTTCATGGTCTTATCAAGTTCAAGTTTGTAAGGCTCAATAACAGAAGCTACCCTGACATCAACGGGATAAGATGCCTTTTCGATTCGGTACGTCCTTCCCTGTACATCCGCAAGATGGTACACTTTTCCACACGAGGCAAAAAACAGTATTAAGGCCGGGATGACAAAACTAAATTTGTTCATTTTATTACTGGTATGCAATTAGTGTTAAAGTAAAAGCTGGGCTTCGTCCCTGACGGCCATCCTGGCATAAGCTACAGGATCGGCCTTGGCGTCGGAGATTGAGGTTTTTATGTTTCCTATAAAATCCGCCGGAGTGGATCCGCTCCCCGAAGAAACAAAGTCGAGCATCCTGTCCTTGGAAAGAGATACGATCTTCCATAAATTTTCGCTTACGTATATCTGCTGTGACATATTGTGCTCATACTCCTGCTGTATGGCTATAAGCATGGCATTTTGCAGCTCTCTGACTCCCATGTCAGTATGCATAAGTCTGTATGCCAGATTGTCTATGCTGATCCTTTCACAAAAGAGGGCGAGCCTTTCATACGCCTGCAACTTAAGTGGAAGGATATTTTTTGAAGTCTCCTGCCTGTATTTCATCGACTCCATCTGAAGCTGCTGGTTCAGGAAATTTTTCATCAGATAATAGACTGTTCCAAAAACTATAAGAGCCGGAATAGTGTATTTTAGTATATCCAATAAATTGTCGGCCATCTCTCTATACAGGGTTGTTTGTTTTCTGAACTAAATTCCGGGTAATAATGTTTAGACAAGAAATATGCTGATAGTATCATCCGCATTGCAAAAATGCTATTATTTTTGTAAATATCTTTAAATTTAGCAAATATGTCAGTGGAGACATCGAATATTACAGCACCTTTAAGTATAACCGAAAGTGCACTCAGGCAGTTGAGGAAAATTTATGAAGAACAAAACCTTTCGTCCGAGCATGGACTAAGGGTAGGTGTAAAAGGCGGCGGCTGCTCTGGCTTCAGCTATGTGCTGGGATTTGATGTAAAAAAAGAAAAAGATCAGGAGTACGAGATTGCAGAATTCAGGGTCTTCATGGAAAAAGCACACCTCATGTACCTGATGGGAATGGAGATCGACTGGCAGGATGGCCTGAATAACCGTGGCTTTACCTTTGTTAATCCCAACGCCAAGCAGACATGCGGATGCGGGACATCATTTTCCGCATAATAACTAACACAAGCCATACGGCTGATGAACAGTAACCTAGACCCTACCCAGGCTAACTTTAAACCGGAAGACAAACAAGTCGAAAAAGCATTAAGGCCCAAGGCTTTGCTGGAATTCCATGGCCAGCCAAGGATCGTGGAAAATCTAAATGTGTTTATCCAGGCCACCAAAATGAGGCAGGAAGCTCTGGATCACGTATTATTGCATGGGCCTCCCGGTCTGGGGAAAACCACACTTTCGCACATCATAGCAAACGAACTCGAGACAAACCTGAAACTCACTTCAGGTCCCGTACTTGAAAAACCGGGCGACCTCGCAGGATTGCTTACAAGCCTGGAGGAAGGGGATGTACTCTTTATCGATGAAATACACAGGCTGAATACCGTAGTGGAAGAATATCTCTACTCCGCTATGGAAGATTACCGGATAGACATCATGATTGATTCCGGCCCCAATGCAAGAAGCATTCAGATAAATCTCAACCCGTTTACCCTGATAGGTGCTACCACCAGGATGGGGCTACTCACGGCACCTATGCGGGCCAGATTTGGCATTACCTTTTTGCTGGATTATTACGATGTAAATACCTTAAAAAGAATCCTGTTCCGAAGTGCCGAGATCCTCGGGGTGAGTATTGATGACGAAGGAGCTAGTGAGATAGCAAGAAGAAGCCGGGGTACCCCAAGGATAGCGAATGCACTCCTTCGCAGGATAAGGGATTTTGCCCAGATCCGCGGCGACGGAACCATAAATGTGGAGATAGCAAGATTTGGTCTCGATGCACTTAATGTTGACGAGAGCGGGCTGGATGAAATGGACAACAGAATCCTAACCACCATCATTGAAAAATTCAAAGGTGGGCCGGTGGGATTAAATACCATTGCCACAGCCGTCGGCGAAGAACCGGGTACTATTGAGGAGGTCCATGAGCCTTTCCTTATCATGGAGGGCTATATCCAGAGAACACCCAGAGGCAGGGAGGCAACAGCTAAAGCCTACAAGCATGCCGGCAAGGTGCCGCCGGGAGTATCGGGTACACTTTTTGGGTGACCGCAACTATATAAGCCTAATCGTTTCCGGGAAAAAAGCGACCATAAGCAATATCAGCAATTGGATCATAATAAAAGGCACGATACCCCTGTACATGTCGCTTGTCTTTACTTCAGGAGGTGCCACCCCCTTAAGATAAAATAAGGCAAAACCAAAAGGCGGAGTAAGGAACGAAGTCTGCAGATTCAATGCCAGAAGGATCCCTATCCAAAGAGGGTCCATGTGAAATTTTGCAAAAATGGGACTGACAATCGGGACTATGATAAAAATGATTTCAATAAAGTCAATAAAAAAACCTGCAATAAAGACCAGCACCATAACCAGCAACAAAAATTGGTGCGGGGCGAGATTACTGCCTTCAATCATATCTACCAGCATTTTGTCACCGCCGAGGCCTCTGAATACCAGCGAAAATGTCGTGGCTCCAATTAGTATCATAAACACCATTGATGTCAGGTGGGTGGTTTCGACTGATACACTTTTCAGAAGACTCCACGAAAGCTTTTTCTGTACCAGGGTGAGTATAACCGCCCCCAGAGCCCCTACTGCAGCTGCTTCCGTGGGAGAGGCTATACCAGAAAATATTACTCCAAGCACAGAGACGATGAGAACCATGGGATATAAAAATGACTTTAACAGCTTTGCCACATACCTGTTTTTTTTATAATCATCAATTTCTTCCTTTGGCAAAGGAGGCACCTTATCCGGCCAGACAAGGCTAAAAACAAATATAAACAGTATGTAACAAGCTACAAGAAACAACCCTGGCACTACAGCAGCCTTAAACAGATCACCGACGGGAACATTCATGACACTGCCCAGCAACACCAGAATCACCGAAGGCGGAATTATCTGCCCCAGGGTACCTGAACTGACAATGATGCCGGTAGCAAGGGGTACCGAATAGTTTTTGCGAAGCATGACAGGCAAACTGATCAGGCCCATGGCAATCACTGTAGCTCCCACTATACCGGTGGAAGCTGCCAGCAAAGTACCTACTATCACCACAGAATAAGCAAGCCCACCTTTTACTCTGCCAAAAAGAACGCCCATAGATGTCAGCAGCTCTTCTGCTATTCCTGATTTTTCAAGCACCAGTCCCATAAAAACAAAAAGCGGTACAGACAGAAGAACGTAGTTTTGGATCGTACCCATAATACGTAAGGGTAAAAAATCCAAAAAATCCGGAACGAACAGAATGCCAAAAATCACCGACAACCCCCCAAGCACAAAAGCCACCGGATAACCAGACAGTAGAAACAAAAATATCAATGCAAACAATATCAGGGCTATGACCTCGTAATTCATGTCATCAGGCTTTTAATGTTTTTTACAACGATAAGCACTGCCTGGGCCAGCAATAATACAAAACAAAAGACCATAAGATACTTGATGACAAACCAGTATGGCAACCCGCCAGGGTTTGGAGACCCCTCCATGATATAAAATGAATTGGAAGCATAGCTGAGGCATGTCCGGATCCCGACCAGACACCAGGGAATCAAAAGAATTATTGTCAGAATCGTGTCAGAGACTAATTTTTTCCTTACTGAGTAGTTGTTATAAAAAACATCGACCTTGACATGTTTGTCAGCCTGCAGAGTATAGGCACTGCCCAGCAGAAAAATCATGCCAAACATATGCCACTCCAACTCCAGGAGCCAGTTAAATGTGTGCTGAAAAAAATACCGTATCATCACATCGGCACAAATCAGAAAAACCAACAAGGGATTGAGCCAGGCACTGACCATACCCATGGACCTTATCCATTTTTCCAAAAAAGCCATCACTAACTAAATTTACAAATCGGCTATAAATATATGACTTATGTTTTGATAAATAAAAAGGACTGCTAAATCTTAATACCGCCAAAAATCGTGTATATATATGAATTTGAATTGTTGGACGATAAATTTAAAATCAAATGGCTGGCAATCCTTATTTTTGCGGCACACAATACAGGTTTATAAATAAATAACATAATGAAAAATTTCTTTACGGCTTTTCTGGGATCATGTCTTGGGATTGTGGCAGTTTTTGGATTGGGAATTCTGTTGCTTTTTGCTATGGGTATCTCAGGGGCTATGAAACAGGAAACATATTCAAAAAATACGGTTTTAAAGCTAAAACTTGAAGATTTTATACCTGAAAAAACCGACAATGTAAGCCAAAACGCATCTTTGTTTTCCGGAGCAAAAGAATCCATAGGATTGAGGCGGATCTTAAAACTTCTTGACGCAGCAGCCAAGGACAATAAGATAAGTGGCATCCTGATCGAAAACAACTCTGTGGGTGTGGGCCAGGCAACTCTTCTCAGCCTCTCTGACGGACTTAGCAGGTTTAAGGAAAGCGGCAAGTTTATCTATTCCTATGCTGACAACCATTCTCAATCTTCATATTTCCTCTGTTCTGTAGCAGACTCGATGTTTCTCAACCCACAGGGAGGAGTCGATCTTAAGGGCTTTGGTGCAGCTATACCGTTTTTTAAAAACATGCTTGACAAGATCGGTGTGGACATGAATATCTTTTATGCAGGCAATTTTAAAAGTGCCACGGAACCATTCAGGCTGACAGAAATGAGTGAATACAACCGCCTGCAAACAAGGGAATTTCTCACCGGCATGGAGAATATTATGCTCGACCGCATATCTGCCAACAGGAAGCTACCTAGAGAAAAACTCATACAGGTCATGGCGGGTCTGGAAGGCAGGACAGGAAAACGGGCACTCGAAAACAAGCTCGTAGACCAGCTGATGTACAAGGATGAACTTGACGAATTGATGATAAAAAAGCTGGGTCTCAAAGATAATCAGAAGGTTAAATACCTGAGCCTTGCAAAGTATGACCATATGGCCGATGTGGAAAGTGAGGATGGCAAAGACAAGATCGCTATCGTACACGCCGAAGGAGAAATACTCTACGGATCTGATGAGCCCGGAATCATCAGTGAAAAAAGATACCTGGGCATGCTCTCCAAAATACGGAAGGACGACAAGGTCAAGGCAGTGGTTCTGAGGGTCAACTCACCCGGGGGCAATGCCATGACAAGCGATATGATATGGAGAGAGCTGGAAAGGATCAAGGAAGCAGGAAAGCCTGTTATTGCGTCATTTGGTGATTATGCGGCTTCCGGGGGCTATTATATTGCAGCTGGAGCCGACACCATTGTGGCCCAGCCAAATACACTTACGGGTTCTATCGGAGTGTTTATGATGTTTCCCAATGCGACCAGACTAATGAATGAAAAACTGGGCATCAACTTTGATACTATCAAAACACACGAGTTTTCAACGGGATTCAGCCCATTTAACAATCTGTCAGAAAAAGAAAAAGCCCTGCTTCAAGAGTCTACTCTGGATATTTACGACCTGTTCATTGACAGGGTTTCCAAGGGTCGTAAGCTCTCTGTAGACAGTACAAAGGCAATAGCCCAGGGAAGGGTTTGGACAGGAAAAAAAGCTGCCGAGATTGGACTGGTGGATGTACTGGGAGACCTGGACGACGCCATAGCCATTGCTGCAAAAAAGGCCGGACTCGATAAATACAAGGTGGTGGAATATCCGTTTATGGAGAAAGACTTATTCTCGGATATTGTCAGGGAGATCCAAAAGAGCAAAGGTGGTGAGGAAGATGAAATGAGATTTATATCTTTGTCAGCGGAAGAGAAAAAGCTCCTGAATTACTATCAAACTGTCAGGTCGATTATCCGGTGCAAGGAACCAAATGCGAGGCTTCCATTTATTTTTGATTTTGATTAAAGGTAAACGGTGCTTCGATTCTGACCGTATTTGTTCGGTTCCTGAAGTTTACCTTTTACAGGTCTTTTATGCTCAGACATCTTATTTCATTTTTAAGTAACCGCACTACCCTTGCCATAGGCACTGGATTTTTTATCCTGGGATTTCTCTTTGGAAACTGGGCCACCCTGATCCCTTTTATCAAGTACAAATACATGGTAGACGATGCTCAGCTGGGACTTTTGCTGCTGTGCCTGCCATTAGGGGCATTGTCGTTTAATCCGGTCGCTGCGGTGCTGGTACACCGGTATGGAGTAACCAGGGTTGCCACGGTTTCCATGCTGGTCATCTGTCTGGCATACCTGTTGCCCTTTCTGGCTGCTACACTTTGGCAGGTAGCCCTGGGGCTCGTAATCATCGGTGGCACGATGTCCACTTTAAATGTTTCGATAAATATCTGTGCTACAAGGACGGAAGCCGAGCAAAATAACCATATTATGGCAACATGTCACGGAATGTTCAGTCTGGGGCTCATGACCGGTTCCGTCACCAGAAGTGCAACGCTGCTTTTTGGCATCATGGAGGTAAATCATATGGTGATTATGTGCCTTTTGGCTTTGTCGGCAGGCTTTGCAGCAGGCAAATATCTGCCCTTTTGGGCCCGTGCCGGTGACACCGAAGAAGATTCGGGCAAATTCAGATTGGTCCTGCCAAAAGGCACGCTACTCAATATCATTCTGATAAGCCTGTGCATCAATATGACGGAAGGATCTATGACCGACTGGGCTTCACTTTATATGAAAGAAGTGGTCAAAACGAGCCCTTACTTTATTGGCTGGGGATTATTTGGTTACTCCCTGTTTATGGCATTGGGAAGACTTCTGGGAGACAGAATCATACCTGCTGTGGGTAAAAACACAGTCCTGAAAACAGGTGCACTGCTCTCTGCCGCAGGCATTATTGTCATTGTTGCTTTTCCCTATACTTTTACTGCTATCATGGGATTTGCATTCATTGGCATGGGAGTATCATGCGGAGCTCCGATCCTTTATGCCAGTGCATCCAGATGCCCCGATATGCCCGATGCCGGAGGACTTGCCATCATGAACACCTTTGCCATGACAGGTTTTTTGGGCGGACCTGTGATCATTGGCTTTATTTCCAAACTTACCTCGTTGCCTCTAGGTATGGCTTTTGTAGGGTTGCTTTGTATGTTGTGGTTTTCCATTTCACGAACCACTAAACTCTATTGACCTGGCTTCTGCCAGATAACCACCCTTTTTCTGTCAGTATATATCAGGCTCAGGCCAAAGTTTTCTGAAATCCACTCCATGGTATCCATGTGAAAAAACGAGACATGGGTCTTGTCCCTGATATAATGCCAGTTACCGAACTTATCTATGCTATCCCACAGCTCGGTCATAGTGCCCAGCATTCCGTTTATTTTAACTTTTGAAAGTACCTTTGTTATGTCTGAGGCTGGATAAAAAAAATGTTCAAAACACTCAGTTGATACCACAAGGTCAAATGTCCCTTCCGGCATTTCCGGGAAGAAATACGGGTCATAAAGGCGGCAATTGATACCCATATTCTCAAGCATCCCGGCAAGTACAGGTACCGGCCCGCATCCATAGTCAAGACAGGTGTGATGGAAACCGAGCAATGCTTGCAAAGGATCCGTTAATTGAGAAAGAAACCTTACATATCCATCGTTTCCCGGGTCATTTTTATGAAGCAGATACCGTTGTTTTTCTTCCTCCTGACCAGGAAAACTGCCTTCATCCGCCATAATCAGCCGGCAGGTGTTACACAGAAAAAATTGCCTGAGACCATGGACAAAATCCAGTTTTACGACTTCGGCACTGCTGCACAACCGGCATGTCATGGGAGATATTTCTATCATTTTTTAGCAATATTAAAACAACAACAACCATTTTTCAACCAATTTGCCTTAAAATTTTGTTATTAAGGTTTACCCGGGTTCATGGAATATTCATCAAAGCTGTATGTACAGGATATATTTATATCTCCCCTGAAAAGATGGCGTACCGTCAGGATTATGCTGCCGGCTGCCTATTTCAGATATCCTGATAAAAAGTTCCCGGTCATGTACATGCTGGATGGCCAGAACCTCTTCGATGCGTCAACTGCATTCGCAGCCCCCTGGGGCCTCAAGGAAAGAATGGATCGTCTTCCACTTGCCGACCAATGCATACTTGTGGGCATAGACAACGGAGGAGGGTTCAGGGGTTCAGAATATTTACCCAATCACCGGCATAAAATGTTTCGCCACGGCGAAGGCGACCAGTTTCTGTTGTTTATCAAAGACGAACTCATACCAAAAGTCAACCAGCACCTGAGAACGCACTCAGACAGGCACAACACCATGATTTGCGGCAGTTCCATGGGGGGCCTTCTATCCTTTTACGCGGCGACAAGAATGCCGGAAGTCTTTGGCAGGGCAGGTGTAATGTCGCCTGCATTCTGGCTTTATCCACAGGTACTTAAGCTTCCGGACAAGCCTGTGCGGTCAAAGATTTATGTGATGGGCAGCGTAACTGAAAGCCGGGGTATGAGGCACACGCTTGAAAAAACCTATCACGTCCTGAAAAACCACGGATATACCGATGAAATGATAAAAGTTGAAATAAAGGAACGAGGTAAACATAATGAGATCCTATGGGGCCGTGAGTTTACTCCTATGCTTAAATGGTTAATGCACATACCAGACCATGAAAGAAAATAAAGTCCGATGGGGTATTCTGGGTTGCGGAAAGATCGCACGAAAATTTGCCGAAGACCTGTCTCTGAGCAGTAGCGGATATCTGGTATCCTGTGCCAGCCGGTCGCTAAGCAGAGCGGAAGACTTTGCCAGAAATTACAGTGCGGAGAAGGCTTACCACGATTACCCATCACTGGTTAGTGATCCGGATGTGGATGTAATATATGTTGCAACTCCGCACTCCATGCATTATGAAAACACCCTGTTATGCCTTGAAAATGGCAAACACGTCCTGGTTGAAAAGCCGGCAGCGGTTTATGCCGGACAGTTTGAAATTATGTCAAAACTTGCCTCTCACCGGGGCTGCCTGCTGATGGAAGCCATGTGGACCGCCTTTCTGCCGGTTATTGCCACAGTAAAAGAATGGACGGAAAAAGGTAAAATCGGACAAATCAGGCATATGGATGCCGACTTCGGATTCACCAGCCACTTTGATCCAGAAAGCCGGCTGTACGACCCGAATCTCGCAGGTGGGTCTCTTCTCGACATTGGTATCTATCCGCTATTTATGGCAATCCACCTATTGGGTAAACCCCAAAAAATTCAGTCGGCAGTATCTTACGCAAAGAGCGGTGTTGATGACGAATGTACCGTGCTGCTGTCTTATGAAGGAGGGGCCACTGCATCAACATATTCGTCACTAAAAGTGCATTCGGATACCAAATGTGAAATATACGGAACCAAAGGCAAGATCACCATACCCGGAAGGTTTCACGAGCAGGACCATTTTTTTATTACCAATGAAAATGGTGAATCTACCAGAGTCGATTGCGGCAAAACAGGAAGAGGATATTTTCATGAAGCAGAGCACGTCAACAATCTGATTTTGAATAATTTGACAGAAAGCAATATTTTGCCTCACCGGCTTACAAAAACTCTGCTTGAGGTCATGGATGAGGTCAGGAAACAAAACAATATCCGCTACCCATTTGAAAAAGAAGAATGATCGTATATTTACAGATCAGGCGATAAAAAACATTCAACTAAAACATTTATTCATGCACCTTACTCTGCAGCAATTCAGCACCATATGGATGGATCCCGAAGCTAATCTTGAGATTGTTCGTCAAGCTGCCGGATCCCTAAGCCACAAAGAAGGTTCCTTGTTGATTCTGCCTGAGATGTTCAATACCGGTTATACCATGACTCCCTCCTCCATACCCGCGGAATGGGTGGATCTTACTATAAATGCACTCCAAACCATTTCTTCAGATACAGGTACAGGCATTTGCGGAAGCATACCTTTTCTTAAAAACGGGAAATGGTACAATACCTTTATCCTGGTGGATGGTAATGGTGCGAAAATAGTGTATGATAAAATCCATCTGTTTACGCCGGCAGGCGAAAAGGCATCCTACGAAGCCGGGACTTCGTCTGAAACCCTTGATTACCGCGGATGGAAAATCCTGCCTCTGATATGCTATGACTTGAGGTTTCCATACCTGTCATTCAGAGAACAATTGCCAGATGTTATCATCTACACCGCCAACTGGCCGGCCGCAAGAATTGACCATTGGGATGCTTTGTTAACAGCCAGGGCAATCGAAAACCAATGCTACGTAGCCGGTGTAAACAGGACCGGACAAGATGAAAATGGGTTTATCTATCCCGGACACTCTATGCTTATCGATTTCAGCGGAAAAAAAATGTTGTGTATGGATGACAAGCCGGGATTTTCTGACCAAGAGATAGGACGCCTGGAGATGGAAAGCTACCGTAAAAAGCTGCCGTTTTTTGATGACCGCAAACTCTGAACGATAGCTTTCCCGGCACTTATTTATCTTGTAAACAAGAGCTCCCTGTATTTGGTCAGTGGCCACATTTCGTCATCCACCAGCAACTCGAGTTTGTCACAATTGTACCTTATCTCGTCCAAAAACGGCTTGACCTTGTTGCAGTAGGTATCGGCTCTCTTGTCGGCATGGTTTATGGCGTTTGCTTTTTTACGCTCGTCGGTCATTTTTTCCACATTGGAGATAATGGAACCTATGTGATCGGAAATTTCCTTGATCAGATTGATCTGTTCCTTAGCAAGCTTGGCATACTCACTGCCAAAGATTTCCTTTAGTCCCCTTACGTTTTCAATGAGCTTGTTCTGGTATTTGACGGCGGTAGGTATAACATGGTTCCTGGCTATGTCACCGAGGATGCGGCTTTCGATCTGGACCTTTTTGATATACTCTTCAAGCTCGATCTCATATCTTGCTTCGAGTTCCACTGCATTGAGTACACCATGCCTTTCATACAGAGCCAGGGTATCCTTTGCTTTCATGACCTTAAGAGCTTCCGGTGTGGTTTTGAAATTATTAAGGCCGCGTTTTTTGGCTTCCTTTACCCACTCTTCGCTATAGCCGTCGCCCTCAAACCTTATTTTTTTAGACGCCTTTATCATCTCACGGAGTACATTAAATATAGCGTCGTCTCTCTTCAGGTTTTTATTGTCGACAAGATCATCGACCTGGGTCTTGAATTTTCTGAGTTGCTCGGCAACTATGAGGTTTAACACAGTCATCGCCTTCGCACAGTTTGCAGATGATCCTACGGCCCTGAATTCAAACTTATTGCCGGTAAAGGCAAAAGGTGAAGTCCTGTTCCTGTCCGTATTGTCAAGAAGGATTTCCGGTATTTTTCCCACCACATTGAGCTTGAGTTCGGTCTTTTCCTCCGGCGAAAGGTTGCCGTCAGATACGTTTTCGAGTTCGTCAAGAACAGATGTCAGATGTTCGCCGATAAACACGGAGATGATTGCAGGCGGAGCCTCATTGGCACCCAGTCTGTGGTCATTATTGGCAGAAGCTATCGCAGCCCTCAGCAGGTCGGCATGATCATGGACTGCCTTGATGGTATTGATAAAGAAAGTCAGGAATTGCAGATTGCTTTTGGGTGTCTTGCCGGGACTGAGCAGGTTGACTCCGGTATCGGTAGCCATTGACCAGTTGTTGTGTTTGCCGGATCCGTTGATGCCAGCAAAGGGTTTTTCATGGAGGACTAACTTAAAATTGTGACGTGCCGCCACTTTTTCCATGATGTCCATCAACAAAGAGTTATGGTCAACAGCAAGGTTGGCCTCTTCAAAAAGCGGAGCCACTTCAAACTGGTTGGGGGCCACTTCGTTGTGCCTGGTCTTGAGTGGAATCCCCAGTTTTAGACACTCAATTTCGAGTTCTCTCATATAGGCAAGTGCCCTTTCGGGAATGGAACCAAAATAATGATCCTCCAGTTGCTGTCCTTTGGCGGCCTGGTGACCCAGCAATACCCTGCCTGCCATCATGAGGTCAGGCCTTGACATGGCAAGTGCCTTGTCTATCAGAAAATACTCCTGTTCCCATCCGAGAGTGGCAATCACTTTATTAACATTCTTGTCAAAAAAACGGGCTACCTCGGTTGCTGCATGGTCTACACTCTGCAATGCCCGTAGAAGCGGCACCTTATTGTCAAGTGCTTCACCGGTGTAAGAAACAAAGATGGTCGGTATACAAAGCGTTGTACCCATAATAAATGCAGGCGAGGTAGGATCCCATGCCGTATATCCGCGTGCTTCAAAGGTATTTCTTATACCACCTGAAGGAAAACTTGAAGCATCGGGCTCCTGCTGCACCAACTGCCCACCGTCAAATTTCTCAATGGCGGTACCGTCACCTGCCGGCTCAAAAAACGAATCATGCTTCTCTGCTGTCGTGCCTGTCAGAGGCTGAAACCAGTGGGTATAGTGAGTTGCCCCTTTGCTTATAGCCCACGCCTTCAAGGCAGCCGCAATCTGGTCTGCCACCTTCCGGTCTATTTTTTTACCATGCTCGATGGCATCCGTTACAGCAGCCTGGGCTTCTTTTGGCAGGAAGTTTTTCAATGCTGCCGGTCCAAAAACATTAAGACCAAAAAGCTCAGACCTTTTACCGGTTAATTCAGTGACATCTACCGGCCTACGGTCAAAGGTCATTTTTAGTGCATCAAATCGTACATTAGACATATTATTGTATTGTTAATTTTATAATTAAAGATTGCAAAATGCCATTCAGGCTTTTCGACAATAAAAGACTTAAAATCGTTATTGCAAGAGTTGCCCCTTAAAATTTAGGGCAAAAATAACAATATTTATAAAAATATAACAATACACCCCTGTAATTTTGGGGGTTCAGTTTATTTTTTGTATAATTTTTCTTAAATACCTACCTTATCAGCAAATCCTTGGCAACTGCTCTCCGGGTAGTGAATTGATGATCCTTTTGCCACCTATCCTGCTTTCCATCACCACCCTGCCCTTACCAACAGCACCCCCGACCCGACCTATCAATGCTGCATTTTTACCTTTAGGGTCCCGGCGGATGAATTCAAGAGCCGCTTCCGCCGAAGGCTCGGCTATAAAACAAATAAATAATCCTTCATTGGCGATGTAAAGAGGATCAAGGCCAAGCATTTCGCAGGCTGACTCCACTTCTTCGGCTATCGGCAACGAACGCTGGTCTATAAGGATTTCTGTTTGTAACTGACCAGCTATTTCATTGAGTACTGAAGATACTCCTCCCCTTGTGGGATCCCTGAGCAGTTTTACATCACTGCCAAAAGCCTCAAGAAGATCAAAGATCAGGTAATTGAGATTGGTGGTATCGGAGACAATGCTGGTCTCAAATTCCAGTCCTTCTCTCAGGCTCATGACAGATATGCCGTGACTGGCGATATTTCCGTTGATGATAATACGATCTCCGGTTTTAATTCTATTGACATCGATATCAGCTGCCGGATGCACCTCACCTAAGCCTGAGGTATTGATAAATATCCTGTCACCCTTGCCTTTTTCCACCACCTTGGTATCTCCTGTAATGATCGATACGCCTGCCTCTATTGCTGCTTGACGGATGGATTGGATTACACAGGTAAATTCTTCAATTGGCAGTCCCTCCTCAAGAATGAAACTGAGCGACAGGTATTTTGGCATGGCTCCGCACATGGCAAGGTCATTGATGGTCCCATTGACTGCCAGGTCGCCTATATTTCCTCCCGGAAAAAAGATCGGCGACACCACATAACTATCGGTACTGAAGGCCATTCTTCCATTGGCCTGAAATATGGCACCATCATGCTTCTTATCCAGAAATTCATTGCCAAAAGCAGAAAACACATAGTCATTCAACAATTTGGCAGTAAGTGTCCCTCCCGATCCGTGACCTAGAAGAATGACTTCGCCGGAATAGCTTTCAACCGGACAAAACATTTTAAAACCGTTTTTCTCCATCTGCAATGTTCGTTTGGTGTTCAAAACCTGCTGTCTGGCCGGCTGTAAAATGGTAATATGCCGAACAGGCCCCTTCACTACTGACCATAGGGGCACCAAGGGGATGTTCCGGCTTGCATGACTTGTCAAAACAGGGGCAATCAACCGGCTTTTTCAAACCTTTCAAAATCAGGCCGCTCATACACAAGGGATTTTCAAAGACTTCACGTATAGCAATGTGAAATTTTCTTCTGGCGTCAAACTCGCTGAAAGATTCGTTTAGTTCATAACCGCTTTGCGGGATAGTACCTATGCCTCGCCAGTCCCTGTCTCCGACCGCAAAGACTTGTCGTATAGTTTTTATTGCCGCCGTATTTCCTTCTCTACTAACATTCCTTGCATACTGGTTTTCGAGTCTGTATTCTCCACTTTCCAGCTGACTGACACACATATAAATACCCTCAAGCAGGTCAATGGGTTCAAATCCGGTAACTACTATGGGCTTTCTGTATTTTTCTACGATAGGATAATACTCTTCCAAACCCATGATGGTACACACATGACCGGCAGCTAAAAATCCGTCAATATCGGTCTCCTCATCCTGCAGGATGGCTTCCATGGCAGGAGGCACAAGTACATGAGATGACAGTATGCTGTAATTGGTGAGACCGAGATGTTTGGCCTGCATGACACTCAGTGCATTAGCGGGAGCAGTAGTCTCAAATCCTACAGCAAAAAACACAATCTCTTTACCCGGATTGGCCCTGGCTATTTCAAGAGCCTCAAGCGGCGAATACAAAATCCTAACATCCGCTCCCCTGGCCTTTGCCTCCAGCAGGCTTGAAGTGCTTCCCGGGACACGCAGCATATCACCAAAGGAACAAAGTATTACATCCGGCATAGCCGCCAGATACAGGGCTTCGTCTATCACCTTAACACCAGTTACACACACCGGACAGCCGGGACCGTGCACCATAATTATTTCCGGTGGCAGCATGTCGAGAATGCCGTTTTTTACCAGGCTGTGTGTTTGTCCTCCGCATATTTCCATCAGCTTCCACGGACGTGTGACCAGGCACCTGATCTTTTCAATTAGATGACTGGTTATCCTTTTGTCTCTGAATTCTGATAAATATTGCATATTACTTATTTTGCGGCTCTGAATTTCCATCGTCAAGTTCATGCAGTTCGTCCATTTCCCTGAGGTAACTAAATACCTTATGGGCTTCCACAGTATCAACTATGCCAATTGCCACTCCTACATGTACAAGTACATAATCATCTACCCTGGCTTCAGGCACCAGGGAAAGATTAACCTTTTTAATAATTCCACTGAATGAAACTCTTGCTACCCTGAATATCTCATCCGGCTGGTCGCTGATTTCTATGATTCTGCCGGGAATAGCTAAACACATGATACCTGGAGTTTTGATGCTGAATAATTGACCTGTGAATGCTCAATGGTGTAGGTTGCCAGTTGGCCAAGAGCAATATTTTCATCATTGGGCGGCAAATCAATGTGAATCAACACTTCCTTTCCACTCATTATTTCAAAAATCATGTCCACCAGAAGAGCATTCTGAAAAACTCCCCCACTCAGACCAATAGTGGAAACATGATAGTAATCTGCAAGATCTGCTACCAGTCTGGCCAAAGAACGATGGAATTTCCACGCTATAAGAGGCTTGTCCACATGGTTTATGATGTCAGACTGCAGTGCCCTGAGAAACGATTCATAATTTATACAGTCACTTTTTATCGCAAAAGGGTACACGGCATCCATCCGTTTCTTGCAGGATGATGCGAGATTTTCCAGTTTTAAGGCAGCTTCTCCTTCAAAATCATTGGTCAGAACAATACCCAGCAGACAAGCCACTGCATCAAAAAACCTTCCCATTGAAGTAGTTTTTATACCCGGCTTTTCCAGCATTTTAATAAAGAAGTTCCAGCTTCGGTCATCAAAATATTGCCTGACCAGTCCGGTATCCAGTTTTGCAGAATGCAGAAGACTCAGTGTTGGATAAAAAGTGTTTTGACTCATTTTATCCCTGGCCAGAATTGTAAATGGTTTTAGCTGGTTTTTATGAATGATTTTCCGGTTTTCAAATAAAAACACTTCGCTGCCCCAGATATTTCCGTCATGGCCATACCCCACACCATCCCAGATGACGCCAAGGATTTTTTCATTTTTGCCAATATGCCTGTGTTCTGCCAGCAAGGCTGCAAAATGTGCCTTGTGATGCTGGACATCATAGGTTTTAATATCACTATTATTGCCCTGGAGGGCAAGCAGATGGTGTGAGACAAAATATCCGGGATGGCTGTCTTTCAGCACAGTAGTGGCACATGACCCGGTGATATTCAGCAAATGTTCCATTGTTGCTGCATAGCAGTCGCGGGATTCGGGACACTCCTGATTTCCCAGGTACTGGCTCACATAGGTTTTGCCAACGTTGACAAATGCAAAGGACGACTTCATATCTGCACCCAACGCCAGAACATTATCCATACCGTGTTGTGCAAAGCCAAAAAAATTCGGAGCCATTCCCCTGCTTCTCCGGAGAATGATTCTCTTTTGTTTTCCTGTAAACTGCACAATGCTGTCATCCTGTGGCATGAGAATCTCCCTGTCATGGGTCAGGATATAATCTGCAATACCCATCAAACCTGTAATGGCATCATCATCCCTGTAAAACAAGGGACTGCCGCTAAGATTGGCAGATGTCGCAATAAGTGGCTTTTGACAGGATGAAATAATCAGCTCCAGAAGCGGTGCATATGGCAACATTACACCCAATTTTCCAAGACCAGGAGCTATGTCTGCGACTTCAACACCCGACAAGGGATCGTCCTTCAGTTGCAGGAGCACAATCGGTGACACAGGCCCTGATAATTCTTCAGCCTCAATTGGCCTCAGCTGGACGTCTCCTGACACCATTGCAAGGTCCGGGTACATGACCGCAAATGGCTTGGATTTTCTGCCTTTCCTGGCCCTAAGCTCCCTTATTGTCTCCGCACAGGTGGCATCACAAAGAAGCAAATATCCCCCTATGCCTTTGACTGCAACGATCTTGCCTTTTAGGAGCTCCTCAGCAACCCGAGAAATTATTTCTCCCTGAACTAAATTTACTTTTATGGCACCTTCGTATAAATCCATTTTTACCGCACAATCGGGACAGGAATTAGTCTGACTCCAGTATCTGGAATCATTGATATCGTGATATTCCCTGTTGCAGCCTGTACACATTTTAAGGGCGGCCATGGTGGTATTTTTCCGGTCATAAGGGAGACTCTTCGTAATGGAGTATCGTGGCCCGCAGTGGAGACACGTTGTAAAAGCATATCCGTGCCTTCGATTACCGTGGTCTTGCAATTCATATTTGCATCTCTCACACATGGCTACATCCGGTGTCAGAAAAAGGTCAGGTTTCTCAAATTCATAGGATTGGACAATGGAGAAACCTTCAAATTGCCTGTAGCTCACCTTATGTGACGTCAGTTCTGAAATCTTTGATGCAGATGGAGAGTTTTTGCGTATGGCCAACACAAATTCATTGATATGCCGCAATGTTCCGTTGCAAAAAATATGCACACCGTTTCTGCCATTTGATACCGTACCGGAAATATTAAGACTATTGGCAAGTTTATGTACCATAGGACGAAACCCCACACCCTGGACCAAGCCCGTAATGTGGATGTGGTATGTATTCAGTCCGTTCACCTGTTTTTCATTGTGGTTGCAAAGACTGGGTTACGGTGGTTTTCAACCAGTCATACCACTCCTGCAAGCCTTCGCCGGTTGTACAGCTTACTTCAAAAAATCTCAGGTTGGGGTTAATCCTTAGAGCATTGGTCCTGACCTTTTCCATATCAAAACTTACGTAAGGCAGCAAGTCAGTTTTGTTGACCACACATACATCTGAGGTGTAAAACATATCCGGGTATTTCAGCGGCTTATCATCACCTTCAGTGGTCGATATTACCACAACTCTTAAAGATTCGCCCAGGTCAAACATCGAAGGACACACCAGATTGCCCACATTTTCTATGAACAAAACCAAATTGTGACCCAGATTCATGCCCTGAAGTGCATGTAAAATCATATGGGCATCCAGATGACATCCTTTTCCGGTATTTATTTGGGTGACTTTGGTGCCGGTGGCTGCAATACGGTCAGCATCAAAACTTGTTTGTTGGTCACCTTCTATCACAGCAAAGTTCAATTCTTGTTTCAAATCTGTCAAGGTCTTTTCAAGCAATGAAGTCTTGCCGGAGCCTGGCGAACTGACAAGGTTGAGGCAATAAATATTTTTACCTTCAAAATATCCACGGTTTCTCTGGGCCAGGAGGTTATTTTCATACAGGATATCCTTTTCAACCTCCATAACAGTCTTAGTACCGAAATGGCCCTGATTTTCACTCGCATGAGTATGATTATGGGTTGTCGCGGTTCCGCATCCGCAGGTGACACACATAGTATTAAATTGTTTTAAACTGTGATTGATTTTACCTTAAACTCTCTGCCTTGCACAATATCTGAAAAACAACTTCCACAGCAGGTACAGGCATCATATAAATTATTCATTCTGAATGTTTGTCCACAACCGAGACACCTGGCTATACCTTCTGGTCTGTGCACAATTTTTTCCGCTTTATCGAGCATGGTTCCTCTTTTGGCCTGATTCCACGCAAAGTCAAAGGCCTCCATTTCTACACCGGCAAGTTCGCCTATTTCGAGCTCTATCTCATCTATGGCATCATAGCCGGACTTGCGAGCTTCCGCTTCAGCAATCCGTACAATACCCATGACAATCGAAAGTTCATGCATTTTTATTGCCGGACTTTATGATCGTTTTGCTCTTATACATTTTAAGCATATATAATACGACAATCAGCATTATGATAATTGTCAAAACGTGGATGGGTTCTGTAAAATAGTGTATCACTGAAAATCCATCATGCGAGTGCTCTCCATGACCAGGGTGGGCATTTGCCGGTAGGATCCCTGCCAAAAGCAAACAGATAATCCATATTTTTCGTGCTGTTGTCATTTTAATGGCCGTTTAACTATTGCAAAAGTATAGCTCTGTCTGAGAGCAGGGCATTACTAATGTCATCATGCCACATGAACTTGGTCACTTTCAGCATTACATTGAGCCAACTTTTATTTAGTCGGGCATTGACCTGAAAACAAACTAACCTTGTCAGATCAATACTTTACGACCAGTTTCCTGTAAGACGTATTCTTAAGAGTAATCCTGAGCATATAGACGCCGGAGGGTAAATCACTCAATTCAAGAATACATGGGTTTTCTCTGCAACCGGCATTCATAATCGCAACTTTCCTGCCCTGCAGGTCCGTAATTTCGGGCTCATATTCAAACTCTTCCTCATTTATTAACTCAAGGTTCAGATTATCTGAGAAAGGATTTGGAAATAGGCTGAAACCTGTATTGAGACCCGTTTCCGTGGTTTGCACTACCATTACCTCAGCTCTGGCGATACATCCGTTTTTATCTTTAACAGCCAGCTGATATGTACCCTGGGGCAGATCGTTAAAGATACTGACATCCAGATAAGTCACACCATTGTCGATGCTATACTTGTAAGGAGCCGTACCCCCTTCAGGAAGGATAGTAAGATCATCACCCACGAGCTGCCAGGAAGCAATCAGGCTATCGGGTTGTGTCAATGTTATCGTCCCGGTTAGGCTGTCGTTTTTACTGTCTATTACTACATAAGGGTAAGTTCCGGCTGCAAGGTTGCTCCATTCCCTTGTCGTACCAAAGGCCCCCCCGTTAAAACTGTACCTGAATGGGAAAGTCCCGTTTTGAGCCAGGAGTTTGATATATCCGTCCTTTTTGCCAAAGCATGTTAGATTCCTTGTAGTTACGGTAACATCCTTCAATACATTCAGGCTTATGTTGACCGTCTTGACGCAAAGGTTTCCATCTCTGACATAGACCCGGTAGGTGCCATTGTCGGCAAACTCAAATACATTTACAGTATCGTACTGAATGCCTGTAAGGCTGTATTCCAGCTTTCCTGTTCCTCCGGAAGCACTGACGGTAACCTTCAATTTCTCCTGAGTAAAGGTAACAACAACCTGGTCCGGGTTTGCTGTCTGAATGCTATTGGCAGAAATGATCTTGCCTCCTGCATCTTTAACTTTGACTATATAATTACCTGCTGCCACCTGAATCACAGGACTTGAGTTATACACCGTATCAATAGTATAACTGTAAGGATGCAAACCTCCTGACCCGACACAAGTGATTGTTGCCTTCTGGCCAAAACACAATATGTCATTGGTAAGCTGGGCATCCAGGCTTAATTGCGGTATGTCAATAGTGAGTGGTCTGGTTACTTTGCAGCCATTGTCATCACGGACATATACCAAATAACTGCCGTTTCCGGGGTCTGAAAATGTCCCTTGTTCCGAGTATGCATTATCGTCAATGGAATAAACAAGACTGCCAGTACCTCCTGTAGCACTTGCCGAAATATCGTAACCCACTAAAACAGTTGTCAGAGATATGGGATCAGGAGAGGTAACAGACACAGGATTTGAAGTCGAGACCGTCTGCAGATTGTCTTTTATGTGGACAATGTAAGTGCCAGCTCCCAACCCAGTGAATTCCGGTGATGTCTGATAATTTACCCCATCCAGCGAGTATGTATAAGGTGACTCCCCTCCAAAGCCGGCAGCCTGAATAACAGCATTATTATCACCAAAGCAAACCAATCTTGTACTGCCGGACGCAGCAACTCCCAATCCCAACTGTCTGATTTTTATATTGAACTTATCGGAGGGTGACCACCTGTTTTGTTCGTCAATGACGCTAAAAGTAAAAAAATCAGAGTCTTCTTTTGTAGATGCTGTATGGGTATAAGACAGATTGCCATTATTGATATCTTCCTGGGTAAACGTGGCACCTATATCTGCTGTAAGACCGCTTTTTGACAAATGACCAAGCGTCGGTTTGCCTGTAAGCGTATAGGTGATAAATTCGGGACTCTGCCCCTCTACCTGCAGCATCGATGAGGTGATTGCAGCGGTAGTACCGGCATCTGTGAGAAGTGCGTCATTTTTCAGGTAGACCACCCCGCCCTGCGGTGACCCGGAGGTCCGGAAGGAAAATGCCGGACCGAAATCAGTTACCACACAAGGAGTATTACCCCGTACCCTCCAGTAATAGACCTTATTCTGTTCAAGCTTTACTGTAAGTTGAGAATCTGAAGTATTGGTTTCGGAAACAATGGATCCGAATCCAGGATTATTGCTCAGCTGGACAGTGTAATCTTTTGCTCCGCTTACAGGAACCCAGGAAAGCAAGACGCTGGATGGATTGATGTCCGGAGACAGGTTAAGCGGTGCTGAAGGCTGGACAAAAAATGGTTCTTTCGAAAGCACGTTCAGGCCAAACGGTAATGAAATTTTTTCCGCACCCGATGCCGCCTCAATTGCCAGCAGATACTTGCCGGGGGCTACATCCTGGACGCCGGACAGTGTAAGGACCGTTCCTGACGGAATAGAAGTCACAGGATTGATTGAAAATGAATGGGTAAGTCCTGCGGGTGCATTCTTAACGGATAACTGAATCGGATTGGAAATATCCAGTATCTTCTGAATTGAAATATTCACATTGACAGACTGTTCATCACACACGTCAACATTGGCTATATCAGTGGCCAGAGAATAGGAACTGATTATTTTAAAATTTGCATTGGATACATCAAAAAATACATTACCGGACGAGAGGACCATTACTTTGGCGGTTGTTGTCGGCATAGAAGGCGTGACCACATCAAATTGTCCGGTATTGTCTACGTTTTCGGCCAGCAGATGTGGATACGTCTTGCCACCGTCGACGGAAAGATAGATATCTACTTTTGTACAGTTTACTGGTGCAAGATTTGTCTTGGCCACATCCCAGGTCACTGTCTGGGTCGAACCCACAAGCCATGACACAAGGGTGGTATTCGGATTGGTAACAACAAAAGGCCCGGCTTGCGTGGTTATGTTTACCCTGGTATTCACTTCGTCGGTGCAACCACCGGCGATATTGTTGTCTCTGACGGTGCATCTGAAGTCGAGCTGCCTGGCAATAGATGGTAGCACCTCCCATTGGGTATATCTTCTTTGCAGGTCCGGAAAATACCTCACCGGACTGGTAGTCGGCGACAACGACCTGAAAGCAGGCCCTGCCGTATTGGTAGATTTGGGCGGCATGGTCGCTGTTTCATTATCCACTTGCTCCCAGCAATAGGTCATCACATCTCCGTCCGGATCTGAAGCAATGGCTGTCAGGGCAAAAGGGGTCGAATAAGGTATTGTGTAATTGGCAGATGAGACGTTTACGACAGGTTTGTTATTGTCAAGATCCGTCCTGACTGCACAGGTATTCCCTGATCCTGCTACTATAAAATTGGTGATTTCCTGGATGCTGATACCGTGAAAATAACCGTCACTGTGGTCCTGCACATTGGGGTCACATATCCCTGCATAGCCCATGATGGAACTGGCACTACCAGGCTCAATAGCCGTACTGCCATTCCTCTGACAATTGTTGTTTTGTGTATGATTGGCTCCAAACTGATGGCCCATTTCGTGTGCTACATAATCGATATCAAAATAATCACCAATCGGCTGTGGCTGTCCGGTTACGCCCATGGCCTTACTAACTGGCGAGCATGGAGCACGCAATTGAGCAATTCCTCCCCCACCGGTGCTGAAAACGTGGCCGATATCATAATTGGCAGAACCGATCACATTGTCAATGGTGTTTTGGTTTTGGTCGAGCATGGCATCTCCGCTATTATTGGTATATGGATCAGAGGCCGCATTAAGGTAAATCAGCTTGTCGGTGTTGGCCACTAGTTTCATGGTCACCGCCACATCCGTTTCATACACACCGTTTACACGAGTCATGGAAGCATTAAAAGCCGCAAGCACTTTTTCCTTTGTGCCACCGTGAAAAACCGAATATTCACCGGTGCATGCCAGGGCAAGCCTGTATGTTCTGAGGGTACAATCTCCTGCCAATCTGGACCCGGTGACCGGAACTGCAGAATCATCAGTTGTCATCTTTTCTTCCAATGATTTATCATCAGCCACACCACATGTATAACTGTACCTTTTTTTAGTGTAATCGCTCCTGCGGTAGACGATGTATTCGGTGGCATTAAACTGGGTATAAGGGTCGATGTATGAATATCCTTCAGCAGGATCAAACATCATCACATTAACGTAAAAAGGCGAAACACTCAACTTTAAAGTGCGGCCCTGACCCTCTATGGCTACGCCGGTAAATGAGTAATACCCCGGGTACTTTTTGCTCAGCTCGTCATCAAATACAGGCGTATCCTTAAGCAGATAGATTCGCACTGAACCATCAGGGTGTGGTACGGAAAGTCTGAAATCGTCAGTCCTGCTTCCGTTTTTTTTGGCAGCCTGAATGTATCTGTTCAACCCATCCAGGTCCAATCGAAAAACAAGATATTTGTCTGGAAAGATATACCTGGCACCGGATGACCCTCTAAGGTTTCTTTCCTCGGTTTGGGACCAAAAATCCTGAGCAGGAAGTGAAAATGCCAGTAATAAACAGGCAACTAGTGACGGAATTACCCTGGAAAACTGCATAGATTGATATTTACAGGTAAAGATAATGCAAATATTCAACCTTTGTTCAATGAACCCAGGCAAACAATAATTTGTACGCAGCCGCGACAGTTACAGATGTGGAGGTAATGTGGAGAGTCCTGGAATAAGATAAAAAGTTGTCCTGTCAGACTATGTCCAAAGCCAGACCAATCATGTCACCCAGAGCAGTCTCACGATCCTGGTGGTCCATGGTTTCGCCGGTAACCAGCGAATCACTGATGGTACATATGGTCAGGGCTTTGGCCCTTAGCGATGCTGCTGTGAGAAACAGGGCAAATGCCTCCATTTCAAGACAGGCAACCCCCATTTTGGCCCAACGTTTCCAGCTACCCTTTTCAAAATCATAAAAAGTATCGGAACTCATAATGTTACCGACATGGTACCTCAGATTTAATTCTTCAGCCCTGGAAGCAGCTTTGGACAAAAGGTTGTAATCAGAAATGGCAGCTACTTCGCCTCTGACCTTAAACTGCTTAGAAAAATTGGAATTGGTAGATGCTCCTTGTGCTATCACTATATCTTTGATATGGACGTCACTCTGGATGGAACCCGCACTGCCCACACGTATGAGTTGCTTGACTCCATAAAATTTGATCAGTTCGTAGGAATAAATACCAATGGAAGGCATGCCCATGCCAGATCCCATTACTGACACCCTCTTGCCTTTGTAATAACCCGTAAATCCCAGCATATTGCGTACACGGTTAAACATAACCACATCGGTCATGAAATTTTCGGCAATGTACTTTGCCCTGAGCGGGTCACCAGGCAGCAGAATGGATTCGGCTATCTCACCGTCCTTTGCTTCGATGTGTGGAGTTGGCATATTTTTGCTTTAATTGATAACAAATACAAAAGCAAATATCCTGCCACAATAATCGATCACTTTGCAAGCCTTGGATCGATTGTAGCAATTTCTACTTCTTTTATTTTGATGATAGGGAAATCTTCATGTTCCGGATTAAGGATTACATTGTACTCCTTGCCAATGATCACGCTGGGCACCCTGATGGCAAGACAGTTTTTTTCCAGAAAATAAGTATCAGTGATTTTCCAGAGGTATTCATTGTTATAAGAATACAAGTCTTCAGGCAGCAACCTGGCAGGGATTCCGGTAATCCGATTTTCATCAATCTCGATGACGGCAAATCTGTACACATTGCGGATAGCCGCCCTGCTGTTAAAGTGTACCAATAGCTCAAGCATAGCAAGGGC
>JAGVTV010000212.1 GCA_019136675.1 Bacteroidota bacterium | reverse complement strand
GAAGGCTACCAACTTTATAATAATGGCATTGCTGTAGGTGTCATTGAGGCCATCGAACAACACCCTGGCCAAATATTGGCCATTATTGTATACCAAAACCAAAAAAAACATATACCTTTGGTTGATCAATTGATACTGGAGATTGACCCCAAATCCGGAATCATCAATATGGACCTTCCTGAAGGCCTCTTGGAAATTTAATTTACTATATTCTTCCATTTTGTGTAAAATATTTTTCAAAACTGGTGTTTACTTTTGAACACCGGTAGATAAATCTAATAGCTGACTAATTTTGCAGCCGATGTTAAAAAACACCATCCCGGGACCCGATCGTTTGGCACTCAGATTGCTTTGCAGTCTGATGCTTGTCCTTGGTATGGTGGTTACTTTGCCCCAAACCGGTTCAGGTCAGATGTTTCATGCCCGGCTGCATACCGGTACCCTTTATTATCAGGGTGACCTTGCTCCACGACCACTTAAATTAAGTTTTGGGCCGGGAAATCTGGCATGGGGTATTTCAGGTGGTTACAATATAACTCCCTGGATGAGTCTCAATTCCCGATTTATGATCGGCAGAATTTCGGGCAATGATTCCTACGCTGAGGATCCGGGAAGGAAATCAAGGAATCTTAGTTTTTATTCGCCACTGTACGAATATGGTATGTATTCTGATGTGTGCATCAATAAACTGTGGAAAGGCCTGGACAAATACAAACTGCGTATGTACATCAACTTAGGTTTCAATGTCTTTAAATTCAACCCTCAGGCATGGTACATAGACAGGTATGTAGAGCTACAGCCATTGGGAACAGAAGGGCAAACCATCCCTGGTACCGGAAAATCGAAGTACAGCCTGACGGACTTTTCCAGGGTGATAGGATTTTCTACTGAATTTGACATCGGAAAAAGATGGGCTCTGGGCCTCGAACTGACTCCACGCAAAACATGGACTGACTACCTTGATGATGTCAGCGGCACATACGTCAATTATGACGAAATGGTGGCTTCCGGCAATACCCTCGGAGCTGCTTTGTCAAACAGGACCGGTGAGTACCTGGGTACGGGACCAGTCAAGGTCGCCACAGGAACAGGCAGAGGCCGCCCTGACAAAAATGACTGGTACACCTTTATTGGCTTTTATGTGAAATTCAGAATAGGAAAAGCTTTTGTTCCCACATATCATCCGCCCGACGATTCAGACATTCCTCCTGACTTCCTGATTAAGAAATAGGGTACTTCCTGCTTAAAACAACAGTCAGGGAGCTAGTTCGTAATGTTCTATAAGCTTGCGATAAGTCTCATTTTTTGAAAGAAGGTTTTTGTTTCCGATCAGGATAATCTGTTCTTTGGCTCTCGTGATGGCCACATTCATTTTACGGTCAGTACCTTCATTGGAAAGTGAGACCAGACTGTCCAGTTGGGTAAGACGGTTTACACAAAATGATATAATGATTACGCTCCTGGCTCCGCCCTGATACCGCTCCACAGTGTCCACGCTTATCTTGTTGTACACCTCCGGGGGCAAAACTTCAAGTTTTTGGCGAATAAGAGCTATCTGTGCCCGGTACGGTGTGATTATTCCGATGGATTCAGGAGTCAAGGGGATCTTGTTTTGGTCAAAAACAACCAATAGTCCGCGGATGATTTCCAGGCATTTCTCTGCTTCAAATTTATTGGTCTTCCAGTTTATTTCGTTGTCCTCAGGCGTGTCAATAAATATCTTTCTTTGGGCAAGCCATGAATAAGACGGATGAGAATGTTTATACAGGTCGCTTGCAGTCTGCCTGGCCGAACTGTCAAGTACCTTTAACTTGCCTTCATAAAAATAGTTGTTTGGAAACTCCATGAGTGCAGTATGCATCCTTCCCTGATAGCCGAGCATGCCATAAGCATGGTCCCAGCCCTGTTTTCTGACATGCAGGTACAATCGCTCAAAAAGTGAGGTGCAGGTATTGGTAAAACCAAGTGACCGGAGGCCCTCATCCATTATGTTGGCGTCAGCGATGGATTGGGTCACTACGGCAGGCAATTGTTT
>JAGVTV010000022.1 GCA_019136675.1 Bacteroidota bacterium | reverse complement strand
TCTTACCATAATACCCACCGTGGAGGAATCCATCGATTATATCTTCATGGAAGATATAGAAAAAGAACTTACAGCGGCCGGAGAGGAAGAATAAATTCCTTCTTTCTTCCAACAGCAGCCGGATGGCCAATATTAGGCATTCTTAATCAGATGTCCTTACAGTGGTGGTTTCCTGTATCCAACATGGAACAAAATATGAGTCGCCGGCCTTGATATTCCTGAAAAATATATCCTCTTTTGAAGGCATATACTGCCTGTACCGGTTGATCAGTGCATTGGCTTCTGAGGTGACCCCGGAGTCTATACTTTTGGCTTTAGCCCACATATCCAATGCCGGCCAGGTGACCACCTGACTCTCCCAGCCTCGGCCTGTACCGCAGAGCGGTCCGCTGGAAGCATACAGGTTACCGATCAGGATATAAGGCTCACCCCATCCCGGCCTTGCTTTAGCTGCATCGAGGGCAAATTTTCTTGCCTTGGAATAGTTGCGTAGGTCCCTGTAATAGATTTTGGCCACAAGCAGAAGATATTTTGACTTCTGGTCAGCTGACGATGCCTGGTCCACGCAACTAAGGTAAGATTCTATTGCCTTTGCATACTTGCCGTTTGAATAGTTTTCATTTCCCTGTGCGGCACATCCTATTGCCGGAGGAGCTACATAACACTTGCTTTTTTGCACTTTCTGCACTTCCATGACCCTGGCATCACTTTGCGGGCACCCTCCGTACTGCATTCTTGCATAAGCCAGATTGACCAGTTCGCAGCTGTCCGGATAAAGCTTGAAAAGATCGTAATATTTTTTTGCATAATACTCGCAGTCGTAAAATCCTTCAATTCCCTCCAGACCTTCAAGTCGGGCTGGTGCATATTCATTGATCACATCCCATGCCTGACACAGTGTACCCTTGCATGAAGCCTTTCCAGTGGATATGGATTGCATAATGAGGTCAGCGTACTTCCTCCCTTCAGAAGCTGTGACCTTACCATCGCTTACCTTGTCAACCAGCAGTTTTGTAAACGGGTTTACCACAAAGTAATCCGCATTTTTACCCTTCACATCATAATTGGATTTGAGCAATTGAAAGATATTGTCGTCCGTAGTATATTCTGAATAGTTGTAATAATAATCAAAGCCCTTGAGCCCATTTACATACGCCTCATCTCCGAAGCATTCCTTTCTTTTATCGTAAATCATCATGATGGTGTCCACATAGGCCTTTTTAAGGTTCTTGTCCTGTGTCTGGTCAAAGAAATACTTGTATATGGCTGCACCGTCTTCAAAGTGACTTTTGACGCGTCCGTTGGACCCAGGTGCCAACCGGTAAGCTACCTTCCAGTGGGTGAGGGCCTCCTGATAATTTTTTACCTTCATAAAATCTTTGTAGATGACAAATGCGGTCTCAGCGGCTTCCTTGTCTGCTCCGGTGAGGTTTCCGAATTCTGCACAGGGAGATTTGGGAGCTTCCTTAACAGGCGGTTGTGTAACTTCAGGATCAGGCGCAGATGTAGTGTCCGCTACTTTTTTTGAACAGGCCAAAAAATTAATCAGCAGAAATGCCATGGTTGCAATTATACTTACTTGTCTCATGAAAGTACTTTTTTTGTGAATGAACCAAAGTGCAAATTTAGTCAATAAACCCAATGTGAGTCGGAAAAAATAATGCTTTAAATTATGACCATTTGTTGGTCGCGGGGTCACAAAAAAAAATGCCGCCCCTTCAAGGGACAGCATTTTCATATTTTTATTCAGTCGGGCGACTTCCTTATTTAAACCTGAGTTTTACGGTCTCTCCTATCCAGCAGCCTACACTTGCAGACTCTGGCAATGATCCGTAGTAATGTGACAGTTTTTCGTTTACTTCTGATGTCAGACTTGGGTCTACTGATTTTGCATAGTTGTATTTGTCTATGGCAGCGAGGATGGCCAAACGCTGGTTCCAGGCATCGCCGCACGAACGGGCTGTCTTGCCGTACATGTCGCCGATCAGGATGTATGGCCTTCCCCAGCCTGGATTTGCTTTTGCGGCTTCATAGGCTGTACTTCTCGCCTTGGAATAGAGACTAAGCTTCCTGAACTCTATAGAGGCTACAGCAAAAAGCATGGTTGCTTTTTTATCATTGTCAGATTCCTCTGCGATGGCAGTGCGGTATTTAGATATTGCTTCGTTGTACCTGCCTCCGTCATACGCAGCTTTGGCAGCAGCGGCAGGATTGTTTGCCTCAAATTCTGCCTGGATCCTGGCGTTTTCAACAGAAGCATATTTTTTCCACTCAGTGTCGAGTCTGAGCACATCAGGGTCTGTATCAAGACATCCTTGTCCTTTCAGTGTAGACAATACCCTTTTAAGTACCTGCGGGTCGTCCTGGTTTTCTTCGTACTCAGGGATAAGTTTTTCTTTAAAATACTGGCAGTCGAAGATCTCCTTTTCTATCTGTGAGAAAGTACCTTCCATGGCTGCCTGAGCCTGCTGGTATCCTTCAGAAAGCTTTTCATTGTTGGCAATGTTATACTCGGCGATCTGATTGAGTCTCTTGTAAACCTCTACTGCTTTTGCTTTTTGCATTGAACCCTGCTTGTACTCCCAAACTACGATATTGGCATAAGGGTCCATGATGATATACTCAGCCTTGTCTCCGGCGTGTTTGATACATTCATCCAGTGCCTTAATGTTGTCCTGGTATGGGGCATTTACAGTATAATACATGTCATACGCCTTACGACCGTACAGGTAGCCGATCTTGAGGTCTATTGCCTCATCCGTGCCTTCCTTGACGCTGATTTTTTTATTCTTATAACAATCGATGGCCTCGTCATACAATCTAAGGATTGTCGCATGATATTCAGCCTTGGTTTTTTCGTCGGTTACTGAAGCCAGCATGTGCTTGTAGAGTGCGATTCCATCAGTATAATGGTAATCTCTTTTACCATCAGCTGCCGGGGCCAGTTTGTAGGCTATTTTCCAGTTTTCAAAAGCAGTCGCGTAGTCATTGCCTTTGATGGCCTGCCTGTAGATAGAATGTGCGTTTTCTGCATCAGTCTGTATAGGCTTGCCGACCCAGTTTTCGCACTGTGCTGACAAAGACAGTGAAGAAAAGAAACCTAGAGTCAGGGCTGCAAATAAAAATAGACGGTTTTTCATGTATTCAGGAATTGTTAATTGTTAAAAGGTTATCGTTAATTGTATTTACGCTTTAAAAACCATTCATCGTCATTGAAAGTTACACCGAAAGAAATTTTAACAAATTTTTCAGAGATGGGTGTATTGGCTCCTCTGATGCCCATATTAAGCCCAATATTTGCATGTGATACTTTCCTTTGAAATACAAAAGGCATGCCCATCCCCAAGGTGAGACCGTAGGTCTGGACTTCTGCAGCGTTTATTACCCGGGGATCTTTGGAATAATACAGTCCGTATCTGTAATAAACCCTCTTGAAGAAGGATGTGAAGGATTTGTAATCGGGCCGGTAGTAACCTCCCATGCTGATTCTGTAGGCATTATTCAGGCTTCCTTTTTGCTCACCGCTGGCTTCGTTGTAATATTTTGACCATAATGAGGTGTTGTAGTTGATACCTATAGAATGTTTCTCTCCGCTGAAATAGGTAAAACCAAAGCCCATTTCTGCAGGCAAAATACCTTTGCCCTTGATCGAGTCCTTATAATCAATCGTATCGATAATCGTGATACCGGCAGGAAGTGACTGTTCGAGATAGTCAAACTTTGTATAGGTCGTCGAAAAAGATGTCTGCGAATTGAGATGAATTCCGGCGGATATCCTTCGGGCCGGCAGCGTTTTATTGTCTTCAATGGCTTTTTGATTGATTGTTTTGGTGTACAAAAAGCCTAAATTGTACAACCATCCCCTTATACCGTAACTTGTCTTGAAATTGGTATCGTATGCAAACTGGGATGGCTGAAAAATAAGCCTGTTTTCGTAGGACAAATTGCCGAAAAGATATCCCAGATTTACTCCAAATGAATAATTTTTATACTTCATTGCATTGCCCCACATAAACTTGTAGGTCCCCCCTGATCCGACGTATTTTCGGGTAAAATTACCCACGGTGGAAATTGAATCCACGGCAGCTATGTTATAGTTTACATTTGAGTACGGCATGAGAGCAAATGACATGGCAAACTTATGGTTCTTTTTGATGCCTTCATATATTTCGTTTATAGGGTTGCGAAGTGGGAAAGCCAGAGCCATATATTCCAGATTGCCACTCCAAATCCTGTTTGACGAATTGCCATCATTCAGCCAGGTATGTTTTCCAAAAAGCCCCAGATCAAAAGCCGTGGAAGACAGGTAGGGCAATGTGGCCGGATTGTGTATATTGATATGATAGGCATCCGCATAAGAGGCGTTAATTCCTCCCATATTCTGCAGATGGATAAAATTGTTTTCTGAAAGGTTGCCTATGCCATACCGGGAATAGGGGCTATTTTCGTTTTGCTGTGCCGAAAGCCCTTCATTCAGAAGTATTAGCAGAATTGCTGCCGTCAGAAATCGTATGGTCATTGTACTTTAATATTTCATTAAGCCCTTCCAGGACCAGATAAGGGGAGACAAATATCTTATTTTTTGTATAATTGGCAAACAAAACGGCATCACCTCCCGTTAAAATAACGTTAATTGCCCCATATTTGTGGTGCACTTCACCTATAAAAGTTTCAATTTCCCTGAAAGCACCTTTTACCGCTCCGTTTTGCATGGCGTGTATTGTGGATGTTCCGATGTCTTCCAGAGGAAGACCCAGCGGTACGGAAGGCAGTTTTGCAGTAAAGTGATGCATAGCTTTGAGCCTCATATTTAGCCCGGGACTTATGTTTCCTCCCAAAAATTTGCCGTCTGCAAGCAGATTCATGGTTATACAGGTACCCATGTCTATAATCAGGGCATTCTTGCCACTGAATCGTGTATACGCTCCAACTGCTGCTGCCAGACGGTCTTTGCCGAGTTCACCGGGATTAGCATAGCAATTCTGTATCGGAACAGGTGTATTATGGTCCAGATGTATAAAGACAGGCATACTTTTAAGAAAGTTCATCAGCTCAGCACCGATGTCGGAGGTATTGGTCACAATGGCTGAATTTACCGGATATTTGCCTTTGACCAGCCTGACTATCCTGGAGGAGTACCTCCTCAACACCACTCCATGGCAGACTATCTTGTCTTCATCAAAGACGGCATATTTAGCCCTTGTGTTGCCAACATCAACTATGAGCCGCATCTGTCAGTGCCTGAAGTGCCTTATCCCCGTAAATGCCATGGCTATGCCGTTAGCGTCGCAGAAATCGATGCTAAGCTGGTCTTTGATGGATCCGCCGGGCTGAATGACCGCTTTAATCCCTTCTTGACATACCAACTCTACACAATCAGGAAAAGGAAAAAATGCATCCGAGGCCATGACGCCTCCCTCAAGGGCGAAACCATACTGTTTTGCCTTTTCAATGGCTTGCCTGCAAGCATCTATCCTTGATGTCTGTCCGCAACCCATACCCAGCATTTGCCTGTCTCTGGCCAGTACTATGGTATTTGACTTCAGATGTTTGGCACACTTCATCGCAAAAACAAGATCTGCCTTTTGTTCAGATGTAGGGAACACCCGGGTTTTAATTTCCATCGGTTCATCCTTGCCATGGCTTACATCTGAATCCTGTGCGATGACTCCCCCCAAAAGACTTTTGAAGCTTGTGCCCGAAATACAGAAGTCCTTAAGGCGAAGAAGGATGCGTTTGGGCTTTTGCGTTAGAAGGTCAAGGGCTTCGTCGGTATAGGCCGGTGCTATTAAAACCTCGTAAAAAATCCTGTCAATCTCTGTGGCAGCTCCGAGGTCAATTTCAGCATTGGTAATAAGTATGCCTCCGAATGCTGATACCGGATCAGCTGCCAAAGCTGCATTCCAGGCTTCCAGAGTTGTATTGCGTGTAGCGACACCGCATGGGTTTGTGTGCTTTAGGATAGCAAAAGTAGGTCCTTCACTCCTGAATTCGTCCATCAGCTGCAAGGCCGCATCGATATCCACGAGATTGTTGTATGAAAGCTCCTTGCCACATTTTTTTTCGAATATTTTATCCAAATCACCGTAAAAACTACCGGACTGATGCGGATTTTCGCCGTATCTCAGCTGCTCCCGATGCTGCTCACTGACTTTAAATACAGCCTGCTTTTGGTCCGTAGCCGCCAGGTATGTAAAGATGTGGGTGTCGTAATGTGATGAAACCTCAAAAGCCTCAGCGGCCAGGCGTTTTCTCTGGTCCAGCTTTGTCACTCCTTCCTGCTCTTGGAGGATACGGATCAGATCCGGGTAAGATTTCATAGACGGAATGACCACTACATCATTGAAGTTTTTGGCTGCCGCCCGTATCAGTGAGATTCCTCCTATGTCTATCTTTTCGATAATCTGAGCCATATCGTCGGTACCGGCGACCGTCTTTTCAAACGGATATAGATCGACTACGACGAGGTCTATCGGGGGGATCTCATACCTAACCAATTGACCCAGATGGTCTTCATTTCTTATGGCCAGGATGCCTCCAAATACTTTGGGGTGTAAAGTTTTGACCCTGCCATCCAGGATGGATGGATACCCTGTCAGATCTTCCACCTTCTCAACGGCTATGCCCAGGGCCTCAATGTAATCTCGTGTGCCTCCTGTACTATAGATCCTGACCCCAAGCTTATGCAGCTCCAAAACAATTTCATCCAGCCCGTCCTTATTGTATACTGATACCAGGGCTGTCCTTATCTTCATGTCCATGTGATATACTTTACTACCCAGATTTGGATTAAGCAAAAAAAAAAAATGGGAAGATGACGACACCTTCCCATTTTTCTTATCAGATTAAATCAATATTCCCAAAGATCGTGCTCAAAGTTGAGCAGCTCATTCTTGATCTTTTCAGAGTACAATAGCAGGTCTACTCCGGATCTGTTTGATGTATCATCAGGATCAGGAACAAAGAAGTCCTTTAACCTGTAGTCCAGCACATTGGATCTTTTGTAGATATAGCTGTTGAATACCCTTGCATCAAAAATGTCAGCCCATGTCATCGGGGCTATGTCATTTTCTCCGTTAAATACTCTGAATTTTGACATTTCCTGTCTTGCCTCGGGATAATAGATCCAGAACATTGGATATGGAGTAAGTCCGTTTTCCTTGTCCTTGTCACTCAGATACAGAGGGGCAATACCCAGGATTCTGACATCAACGACAGATCTTTGCTTGTCAAAATACCAGACTTCCTTGACCCTGTACTGTTCGATCTTTTCCCAGTTGACGTCATTTTTAACAACTTTAATGATCTCCTCGTAAGTATCAGGGTTGAGGTCAATAAGTGTATCTGTGGTAGACAGTTTCTTACCCAGGTCCTCCACTGACATTACGGTTTTAAACTGTTCGTCAGAAAAAGCAGTTATTTTACCTTCCTGAATAAGGGTCCTGAAAGTTGTAAACAGGTTAAGCTCAGTGCTTCTAAATGGCAGGTTGATCTTTTCCCTTGTATCAATAACTCTCTGGATTCTCTTCTCCCACGAGATGTCTGCTTCCCTGATGGGTTGCTGGGCCATGAGTCTGTTTTCGACCACAAGCCTCTTGCTGACGATGTCGTCTACAAAGATATCTTCTGAAGGTGTTGAAGATTCAGTAACCGTTTGTTCTGCCACTGCCGCAGGCTTTTTCTCCTGAGCCATCAGTGATGAATCAGAAAACAATGCCAAAATGGCGACAGCAATGACCAGATTAAAAAAAGTCTTCATTTTAAAAGTTGTTTTAGTAAAAAGAGTTATTGAACGTCAAACACAAGCTGACCAAGGTTTCTGTCAGCTACGTCACCCGGGCACTTGCACTTGACATCCTGGAAGATAAATTTGTCACCAGGATTAGCCTTCGCCTGAAGAGCTGCAGCAGGTCCTTCTATTCTTGAGCCGCGGTTGACAGCAAACTCAGGGTCCTGCCTCTTGGCAACTCTTACCAGGGTAAAGCCTGCCAGATTACATTTTGCATCAAAGTCAAATCCTTCGAGGATAGGAATGATAGCACTGTATCCCTTAAAGGTACCATTGCCCACTTTTCCACCTCTTTCTTTACCTCCAAGCATTGGAGTGGGGTCAGGGATTCTTTTGATCCTGAATTCCTTACTTCCTGATATACCAGGAGCACTTACATTGATTACAGCCTTGGATCCCGGAGCTCCGGTTGCCTTAACAGTGTAAGTACCGTCACCATTTCTACTGAGGTCTCCACCTGACATGCTTACTTTGATTTGTGCTGATGGCACACCGGCCACAGAAATCTCTACCGGGTTATCCACACCAAGATAGAACACATTCATCTTGGATGCTGAAATGGTATATGACTTCTCACCTACTTCATATTCAAATGCTTGTCTGTACTGCTTAGTCTCCTTGGTAATAGGGTTGTAAACACTGGCAACTGCCTCATATTTCTTTACCCCTACGTCACCCGGTGTGGCTGACCATTTGGCAGCACCCGCATCATCCACTGGAAGGTTAGCTCCGTTAACTGAAATCTTGATTCCGGTGTTACTGGTTTTACCAGCAGACGCAGAAAGGAAGACCTCTGTTTCAAATTTTTCACCTTTAGTGATGTAAGACTTCTTTGGCGATGAAACGACCCTGAATTGGTCAAGGACCACTTCCTCAGTAAGACCCACCTTTCCGGCAAGATAATTTAGTACCGCAGCTTCAGAGCTTTTGATATCATTGGTAAACTTGCTGAAGATAGGCATGGTTGCACCCAAAGGCATGTGGCCAAAAGTAAAGTCAGCCCAGTTTGCTTTTTTATTGGTGGATTTCTTCCATGTCTCATCGTCTATATTAATAGGAAGCTTACCTTCAAACTCCTTGCGGTCAGCTTCATCTACCAGGGCAAGGAATTTACCTCTGATATCCATCATCTTGTCCTTTAGCTCCATACCTTTGCCCTTGTCAACAAGAAGCCTGGTTGTCACGTCATAGTCTCTCTGAGCCTTGAGTTTGGTCACTCCCTCAAATTCCTCATATCCGCCAGAAGTATCAACCAAAAACTGCTTGATTCCATTGACATAATCAGAACCCTCCTTTGAGATAGCCGCAACCTGGTCTACCCTGTCCGCATAGGTCTTAAACTGTGGACCTTTTTCAGCACTTTTCTTGATCTGCGAAGGCATGTCCTTATTGGCAGAATCCAAAGCGTCGTTGGCTTTGACAAGTCCCTTGTCTACCATATCAAACGCATTAAAGATTTCCGCAGATACGTTAAGTGCCAATAACGCTGTCAGCACAAGATACATTACGTTGATCATGAGCTGACGCGGTTCCTTAGGTATTGACATTTTTTATCTTTTTAGTATGTGATTAAATTGATTACCAGGCTATCAGGCCTTAACATTGTAGGCAGAAAGAATATTGCCATAGACACCATTGAGCGAAGTAAGGTTTTTGCTCAGGCTGGCCATTTGTGCCTGATACTGCTTGGTATCTTCAACACTGGCATTTAGTGTTGACATTGCCTCGTTCATCCTGGTATAAAAATTATTCATTGCTTTAAGTTGGTCTCCGGTCTGTGAGAAGTCAACTTCCTGAAGTGCCTTAAGTGACCCGAGTGACTTTGACATGGACTGAAGTTCTGTGAGCATTCCACCCAGTTTATTCTCTACAACATCAGCGTTCAGAGGTTTTGGACCACTAACGGCCCCCATATCGCCTCCTGTAAGTGGAGCTATATTAGAAGAATATTTATCCAATCCCGGATATAACTTTTCCCAATAGTAATCCTTTTCAGGACCCAGGATACCGAGCATGGCAAAAAGGAAAGCTTCAACAAGAAGTCCGGCAGTAATCGCCATACCTCCCCAGGATGTACTGTTCAGTTTGCCCAAAGCTCCGATCATAACTACAGATGCACCAAGTCCGATCAGCAAATTCTTCACATATTTGAATGAAGGTGATTTAAAATAACTCATTGTTAATTAAGATTTGTGATTAGTTAAATAATAAATTGATATCCTCTGAGGCTTACCAAAATGTAAACCCTTTACTTTAGCCTAATAAATGCTATACCTGTTAAAAGTCATTGATAGACCTGCCCAGGTACGTGATTACGCACCTGAAGCCTATGTAAGACTTTGTAGTATCCTGAAACTCCCATGACCTGGTACTTGTCTGACAGTAGTAGGAAATATCCTTCCATGAGCCGCCCCTGATGACCTTACGCTTGTATGCTTCAGGATCACCGTCCTTGGCATCATATCTGTAGTCGCTGTTGAGGTCGTGCTCGTGGTCATAAGCATTTTCGTGGAATGCGGATGAAGTCCACTCAGCCACATTTCCTGCCATACAGAAAAGGCCATAGTCATTGGGGAAATAGGCATCTGCCTTGACAGTATGCAAACCTCCGTCTTCCGGATAGTTACCCCTGCCTGGCTTGAAGTTTGCCAGCAAGCAACCCTTGGCATTCCTTATGTAAGGGCCGCCCCATGGGTATGGAGAGATATCGTGACCGCCTCTGGCTGCATACTCCCACTCTGCCTCAGAAGGAAGCCTGAATACTTCGGTATTTGGCTCGTCTGCCTTAAACTGGTTCCATAGCTTGGTCCTCCAGTCACAAAAAGCTGTGGCCTGCTTCCAACTGACTCCTACCACAGGATAGTCATCAAATGCCGGATGCCAGAAGTAGTTTCTGGTTTGAGGCTCATTGTATGAATAGGTAAAGTCCCTGATCCAGCAGAGGGTATCAGGAAATATCTTTACTTCTGCCTTGTTGATGATTGATTTTCTGGTGGCTGTCTTGTCATGAGCCGCTTTTTGCCAATCAATCCACTGATATTTGTACTTGAGACTTCCGTAATCAAGTTCTTTTCTGCCTTCGAAAGCCATATCTCCCTGATAGTACATCTCGCCAAGGGTCTCTGCCTCAGTCTCCCAGTCAACTTCAGTCTCCCAGTCAAGGTTTTCAACACCGTCACCATCCGGATCGCCGTCTGTAAGACCCAAAATAGTCCTTGCTGTGGAATCCCTCACCCATTCTACAAACTGACGGTATTCGTTGTTTGTAATCTCGGTATCATCCATGAAAAACCCGGAAATGGAAATATTTTTTTGCCTTGCAGCGTACGTGGAGAACACGTCCTGGTCACTCTGTCCGATGGTAAGCGTACCTGATGGCACATATACCATTCCAAATGGATTGAAACCTCCCCATTTAGGCCTGTTCTGGCTTCCTATCAACTGACCGGATTCCTGCTTGCCGCAGGATGAAAGCAGCAAAAGTGCTGACAATAAAATAACACCTAAGACTGATAAACTTTTCATTTTCTTTTAGCGATTTAACCTGTTTGTGACAAGTGCTTCGGAATAAAGCGGCGTAAAGATAATTTAAAATTTAAAACTGCAACTATTTTAAATTCGTTTTTTAAATTTTTTTAAACCCGAAAAACTCTTTAGCATTCCTATAACGAATATTCTTACCAAATATTGTGCCGAAGCTAAAATTATATTGGGAAATAATATTAAAAAATAGCAAATCTGTTTTTATATTGAAAATCAATATTTTAAAAAATTAATCTGTTAAAAGCCTGCCTACAGGTCCCGGGGATTGTAGATGATACGGGGCGGCAGTCCCATGCCGATCAGCTTCTTCAAGTTATAGGAAAGGGTGATCTCGTGGCTTCCCTGGTGGTATTTCCTGAGACCCGAAAGGCCGATGTCGTAGCTGTATATAAGCCGGTAGTTTTTGCCTATTCCGGTACCAACAATAATGCCCAGGGCATCTATGGATCCAGGACTGAAACCCCTGAAATTGAGCCCCCCGATGATCTCATCCCTGTAATAGCCCACACATCCGATATCTGTCTGGACGACTGCAGCATCAGCATCAGCTCTCACCATCATGGAAGGATACAGTTTTATATCATCGAGTATGGTGGTCTTATACTGGCCAAAAAGTGATACACTGAATGCCTTGCTGTAAGATGCATCTCCTACCCCGTAGCTGTGGGTCGGCAGATCATGGACCACAAGCCCCCCTTCTACCCTGCTGCCCATAAAATAGACCCCGGCCTCCCAGGAAAGTCCCAACCCATTGAATGCAGCAGGATCCAATACCGGGTCATTGTGGTTAATGACTCCCTCATAATTTCCGTCAGGAGTGAGGATACTGCTACCGTTGACAGACAGGAAATTAACCCCCACCCTGGCTCCGATGACTCCCTCATAATTTCCGTCAGGAGTGAGGATACTGCTACCGTTGACAGACAGGAAATTAACCCCCACCCTGGCTCCGAATGAGAGGAAGCCCGCCCGGGTGCCCGTCACATAGTTGTATGAAAATTTCAGATCCGTATTGCTAAAGGCCCCTGTCTTCTGATTATAAAAAGTAAAGCCCAAGGCACCGTTCCAAAGGTAAAAAGGCATATCGGTGCCTGCATAAAATGTCTGCGGATTGCCCGGAAAAGCATCATTCTGGTCACGAAAAGACGTAAAAACACTCAACGACCGCTCAAGACCGCCATAAGCCGGGTTTTGTCCGTATTTGTTGATCATGTATTGTGTATACTGCGGCAATTGCTGGCTTACTGCAGACAAATAAAAAATGCACAATAGGAATACCCCTGCCAGTTTCATGATAATTTCCTGTATTAGAGAAACAACATACAATGATAAGGTTTTGTGTTGAATCCTTTCAAAATATTTGATTAAAAGCTGCAAAAAGATATCTGCAACCACTATTTTAATGCTTAGCTACTCAAAAATCTATAAAAGCCGATACCCTAGCCTGACTATACTGTCAGTTTGAGTCCGTCATATGCCGGCAAGATCCCTTGGGGCCAACCGGATTCCATATCCCGGTGCAGGCCCATTTCATGGGACATATGTGTAAAGTATGTTTTTGAGGCCCCGATGCCGGCAGCGACCTCTACTGCTTCGTCAAAGGTAAAATGCGAATAGTGCTTTCTGTACTGAAGGGCATTGAGCACCAGGATGTCAAGACCCCGGAGTAGCTCCGTGCTTTCAGGACCGATTGCCGAAGCGTCCGTGATGTAGGCAAAATTTCCCACCCGAAAGCCCAGAATAGGCAGGTTGCCATGGATAACCTCAATGGGCATAATCTGGATTCCTTTGGAAAGGCTGAATGGCTGGCCCGGAAAAATCGGATGACAAACCACTCTGGGAGAACCCGGATACGGATTGGCATCAAAGATATAAAAAAACTTGGCCTTGATCTCCCGCAGTACCCTGTCCAGGGCATATACAGGCATATCAAGTCGCTGTCTGAAGTTAAATGGCCGGATGTCATCCATCCCCACTACATGATCATTGTGCTCGTGTGTAATGAGGACTGCGTCCAGATGTTTTACCTCCTCGCGGAGCATCTGCTGCCTGAAATCCGGACCTACATCGACAACCACGTTGACATCCTTAAAACTGAGCAGGATGGAGCACCTCAACCGCCTGTCTCTGACATCTGCAGATCTGCACACCCCGCAATCGCAGCCAATGACAGGAACACCCTGTGACGTGCCGGTGCCAAGGAACGTGACAATCACAAGGCTGACAATTTAGGCATTTGGCTTAAGGGACTCATGATGATTTTTGAGCAGGTTTCTGTAAAATACCCGGGACTTTTCAGTAAGCAAGGAGTCATCATCCAGGATCCTGTCCAGTATTTCGAGCAAGACAATGACCCTTCCGTCGGTCTCAAAAAACTTATTAACCACCACCACCTTCTTGTTTTCTACCAGGCAGTATCCTGAATTGAAGGTACCTTTTTCATACCTGACGGAATATTCCAGCTCATGAAAGATCTGTTCCAGTTTTTGAAGTGTCGGTTTGGTAAACTTATTCATTACAATGTGAATCGTTACATTTGCGACAAAAGTAATAAAAGTAATCGAAGAGGACAATCACAGTCCGGCCCGGTGGCAACAAGGAAGGCAGGATTGCCGTTTTCTTCAGGAAAAACATTTGTAAAATGACAAAAAAGGTATTTTTCGTCGGTCTGCTGGCAATCATCATGCTGTCACAAGACCTGCGGGCACAGAGATTTAAGGCAACGGCTCTGGCCGGCATCAACCTGTCTCAGATAGATGGAGACAATCTCTACGGTTTTAACAAAATGGGGGTGACTGCGGGAGGCAGGCTCTCCTATGCCAACAGCAACAGCCTGGACCTTGCCATTGAGATGCTTTATTCGCAGCGGGGCTCGGCCGTAAAGCTATTCAAAAACAATCCGGGTGACAAAATATCGCTCAACTACCTTGAATTGCCACTGATCGTCAGTCTTAGGGACTGGTATGTCCAGTCAGGGGACTACCATAAGGTAAGGGTGGACGGAGGGTTTTCTTATGGCTACCTTTTTGGTACGGATGCCTCCGGGTTTAATGAAGCGTATTTCCGCAAGCATGATGTATCGTGGCTGCTGGGTGCGGGCATGCGATTTACAAAGTTCTGGGGGCTGTCTCTGAGGTATACATCATCTCTGTACACTATGTATAAAGATCCGTCAGCCCCCACGAGCTCACTCAAGGGATATTTTATTACCTTGCGGTCTGAATTCAATTTCTAAACTTAAAGTGATATGTCACCTTCATTAAAAATATTGACTATTCTGGCAATGACAGCTGTGTTATCATGTAAACAGGAAAAAAAGGAAAGTCCTGTGACACCAACGGTTGCCACCCAACAGCCGACCACCCCGGCCACAGGCCCGGATGTGCCCGGTGTGCCCCAAGAGGTGATGATCAAGCTGCTCAATGAGTGTACGTTTGTGGATTACATATTCCACGACCTGCCATTCAGCCTGAGCCAAAATGAAGACCCTAGCATAGACCAGAATATTTCTTACATTGACTTCAGTCGTCCCGTGGGCAAGCTACCCTCCAACTGCAAGGCAACGGCACGGAAGTTTTTCCAGATACGCGGTGAGATCGTGTACGATGTAGATGTGTACCTGGGACAGGGCTGCAACTATTATGTTTTTGTAGACAAAAAAAACAAGCCCATTTATGCCAATTACCTGACACCTGATGGGGTGAAATTTTATTTTAACATCATAAACCAGGCAGTCGGAGGTATTCAGAAAAAATAGATTATCCTCAGGCCGTACTAATATGGACCGATTAGCTGTCATAGATCTCGGATCAAACACTTTTCACCTGCTGATCGTGGAGATGGAAGGGGACTGCAGATTCAGGACACTATACAGGCAGCGGGAGTTTACGAGATTGTCAGAAGGCGGTATCGACCATATCCTGGATGAGAGAATAGACGCAGGTCTGGCAACCCTCAAAGTATTCAGGCAGAAACTCGATGAGTACGGAGTTACAAACGTCAGGGCCGTGGGAACTGCAGCATTGCGGAAAGCAAACAACCGGGACGTTTTCCTGTCACAGGCCAATGACATCCTTGGTATCAACATAGAGGTCATCGACGGTAACCTGGAGGCACATTACATTTACCAGGGTATCACCATGCTCGATGAGTTTAAGTCCGGCACGCATCTTATCATGGACATAGGTGGAGGAAGCACGGAATTTATCCTTATCAAAGAGGGTAAGAAGCTATGGGCTGCCAGTTTTGTCCTCGGTGTGGGGGTACTGCAGAATTTGTTTCACCATAGTGACCCCATCTCAGGGCAGGAACTCGACGCACTCCTGCAGCACATCAATAGTGTACTCAGAGACATGTTGCCTGTAGTGGCTGACCATCCGCCTTTGTCACTCTCAGGGGCCTCAGGGTCATTTGAAGTACTGCAAAGCATGACGGGTGATCAGATAAGCCATGACTCAGTAAGCTCTGTAGCACCTGACAGATTCCTCAAAATTGCTGACAAAATCATCACCTCCACAGAAGCACAGAGATACGGCATGGCCGGAATACCTGCCGAGAGGGTCAAACTCATAGTAGTGGGCATGGCACTAAAGAAAGCTGTTTTTGAGATGATCAGGCCGGCAAGCATCCTGGTATCTCCCTATGCCCTTAAAGAAGGGGTGCTCAGGGAGATGATGGGATGTAGTTGATTATCTTCATTTTTAAATAAAATTCCATATATTTACATTAAAATCAGTCATATATGGCAAATATTTCCTTATGGAATCTCTGGCTTGACAGGATCAGGCGGAATATCAGGGAGATCTCTTTCCACACGCTCGCTGCCGGAGTGGCCATTTTCCTTGTCAGCTATGGTGGTCTCTTTATCGCCATACGGGCATATCCTCAGTTTTTTGTCGATTATATCAATCCGATGTTTAACTCGGACGGAAGCCGGGATCTTTATTTTTATATACATCCTCTTGTACTGAGTCTATCCTTGTCGGTTTTCTGGAATCGGTTCAGCAGACTGTTTGAAGGCGGCATTTTGGCTGTGGGAATTGAGTTTGGAATCCTGTACACGTTTG
>JAGVTV010000139.1 GCA_019136675.1 Bacteroidota bacterium | reverse complement strand
CTCAATTCGAGAAAAAATGTTGAAACTGAGCTGAGTAAGGGCAGCTACCATTTTACGGCTCTCAGGGCAGGGATCATTATAGGTTCGGGAAGTGCCTCCTTTGAGATAATCCGGGATTTGGTGGAAAAACTGCCTGTAATGATCGCCCCCCGTTGGCTGAAGACGAGGTGTCAGCCCATAGGTATATCGGATGTGATCAGGATATTGACCGGCGTACTTAATAATCCCAAAACCTTTGGCAGAACCTTTGACATAGCCGGTGACGAAATTCTTACGTATAAACAGATGCTTCTTGAATTCGCAGCGGTCAGGGGGCTAAAAAGATATATCTGGACGGTGCCGGTGATGACGCCTAAGTTGTCTTCCTACTGGCTATATTTTATCACCTCCACGTCTTATAAGCTGGCTGTTTCGCTGGTTGACAGTATGAAGGTGGAGGTGGTGGCCCAAAGCAATGAGATCAATCAGCTGCTGGACATCCATCCAATATCATACAGGGAGAGCATCATGAAGGCCTTCAGAAGAATTGAGGACAATGAGATCATTTCCAGCTGGAAGGATTCGACTGTCAGCGGAACGCTGGAATTTAAGATCACCGATTATATAAGGGTGCCTGAATTCGGATGTTTTAGAGACAAAAGAGCAAGGCGGGTTGCCGATGTGGTTGTCACTACAGATAGGATATGGAAGATAGGAGGGGAGACAGGGTGGTATTACGCGGATATGTTGTGGAGGATCAGGGGATTTATTGACAAACTGTTTGGAGGCGTAGGGTTGAGAAGAGGCAGAAAAAATGTCAGTGAAATAAGTGCCGGAGACTCACTGGATTTCTGGAGGGTGCTCTACGCCGACAGGGAGGAGAGAAGATTGTTGTTGTTTGCAGAAATGAAACTGCCGGGTGAAGCATGGCTTGAGTTTAACATTAAAGACGGAGTCCTCACACAGACAGCCACCTTCAGGCCCCGAGGGCTGCTTGGCAGGCTTTACTGGTATGCAGTGCTGCCCCTGCATGGCATTATCTTCAGTGGTATGATCCGCAGGCTAACTGCCGCCTGACCTTTTGTAAATACCATTTGATACAGGTGAACAAAAGACGCCCGGGATGGTTACTGCCATCATGAAAAATTTTTTAATCATCGGTCACAGTGGTGGGGTAGGCAAGGCCCTTTCCACAAAACTGGCTCAAAATGCCAGAGTATATGGAACTTATTTCAATAATAAGCCCGATTTTATCCACAGCAATATATCCTCTCACCGGGTTGATGTGCTGGACGATCAGCCTGACCTTTCATTTTTGCCTGACACGCTAGACGGTTTGGTATATTGTACGGGGTCTATCGTTCTGAAGCCTTTTAGTCGGTTGAAGGAAAATGACTTTCTTCACGATTACCGCCTGCAGGTTACCGGAGCCGTCAAAGTCATACAGCAATGTATTCCGGCCTTAAAGAAATCAGAACAGGCTTCGGTTGTCATGTTCAGCACAGTAGCTGTGAAAACCGGTTTTAACTTCCACAGTCTTGTAAGCAGCAGCAAGGGAGCAATCGAAGGCCTTACAAGGGCACTTTCTGCAGAATTTGCACCAAAAATAAGGGTCAATTGTGTGGCTCCTTCGCTCACAAATACGCCATTGGCAGCTACCATAATCAATACGCCGGAAAAACTTGAAGCCAATGCCCAAAGGCACCCTCTCAGACGTATAGGCGAGCCAATTGATATTGCCAATTGTGTAGCTTACCTGCTCAGCGATGACAGTAGTTGGGTCACGGGACAAGTCCTGACCGTTGACGGTGGCATTGGTACCATCCGCTAAGCCAGGCAGATTCCGGACATATTCAGCTACCTCACCTTATACAGGGACTTCTCGTGTGAAGTAGAAAATTTATACTTTTTCCAAGTGACACTGGCCCGGATGGAGGCTTAAAGTGTAAAGGAATATTTTTCTTTTTTTTTACATCAATGAATATCCAAAATCATTTACCTTTGGACAAACATTGCCGTTACATTATAAAATGAAACCTCCATTTATACATTTAAATATT
>JAGVTV010000199.1 GCA_019136675.1 Bacteroidota bacterium | reverse complement strand
CAATCCTGAGCGGATGCCAGATTGTATATGAAAGTTAAGGTTATTACAACTGAGAATGCCCTTAGTGTTTCCTTAATAAAATCCGGAGAAATGCCCGGGAAATTATTCAGTGTAAAAATGGGTCTTTTCATTGTATTTAATTTTGAAAAATTAGGATTTAATCGATAATGCATTTTATGTTCTGTTGCAGGCAGACACAGGGAAAAAGGTTCGTCTTGGGATTTTCCCGTGTGTCTGTCTATGTTCTGTGTCTTATTTTATAATGATCATTTTCCTGGTAGCCGAATCGGTCCCTGTTTCGATCTGGTAGTAAAGCACACCATGAAGATTAAGGGCATTGGCGTCAAGCGTAAAGGAGTTATACCCCTTATTGAACTGTCCTCCGGTGACATACATCATTTTGCCGGTTACATCAAAAACCTTTAGAGTCACTTTTTCTGCCTGCGGAAGGCTGAATCCGATGGTTGTACCTGCATTGAAAGGGTTAGGGACGTTTTGATACACCTCAAACCTGTCAGCTACCGGCACTACCCTGCCCTCGTTTTCCAATCTGATCAAAGAAGACTTAAGATGACTGGCTTCAAGTGTGTAAATCTCCGGAGCAAGACCCTGGTTATTCAGTTCGACCAGTTGTTTGTCGGTGACGTCAACCAGCAACCTGAACTTGATGGTCAGCATCCTGTTATTTACACTGATTGGATTCTGGCTGTTCCAACTGATGTGGATTTTTCCTTGATTGACGTCCTGCATTCCGAGGTTTTCGCTGTGCAGTGAGAGTACATCAGACCTGACATCTACCGGTTCTGCGATGCTCCTGTCAAAGCTAAGAGTCATCTGCATACCCAGGAGATTGCTTAGTTCATCCGTATTGATCACTGCCTCGACCATTTCACCGGCCTTTCCGGTTATAGACTGAGTAGTGAGGCCCAGCATGCTTCTTGATCCTGTTTCTGGATTTGACCTGGCACTCGTCTTGGCCGAGCCGTTTACATCACCTACCTTTACAGCTATGAAGTCCATACCTGCCACATTGTGGTCAAGGGCTGACATGCTCAGGTTTTCAGCAAAAGGGAACGGATTGGCAGGATCAGGAAACTGATAAGCCACGTCCACAAATCGCCAGCTGGTGTTATTGGTAAATCCTGACTGTATACCCAGCACTGCTTTGCGGAGTTCAACCAGGTCAGCGGCTGTTACCTTTTGTGAATTGTTGATATCTGCAGCTATGAGCTTATAAGGAGACTCAAGTTGGGCAAGTCCCAGGATATGTCGTTGGATCATCACCAGGTCAAGGGTTGACACTCCATTAAGAAGGTCGTCGTTTTTACCCGGAGTAACACGGTAATCTTCGTACATCGGCAGCTCTCCAAAAGAGAACCTTCCATCTATACCTGTAGCCATGCTTCTTGGAAACTCAGTCTGTTCAGAGCCCAGTTCCACAGCAACATCCTGTACAAGTTCGTCACTTTCGTTATAGATCGATCCGCTCAGAGCCACTGTCTGGGTACCGCCACCCACATTATTGCCACAGGCATTATTATTGTCCTGGACCCTCAGGGTAACTGTACAGAAATCACTGTTGCCGGCAGCATCGATCGCATAAACATTGTAGGTAAAATCTTTTGAAGTCAGCCCTCCCATATCGGCACATCGTATCGTCCTTGAAATGTCATTCCTGTTAGTACCTGAAAATGAAGCTGTTATCTGACTAAAAGAAGAGCAGTTGTCAAAGCTGGAATTGGTAAGGAAATCTGATGCCCAGATGTTTACCTCCCTGGCTACCGGCATAATCACAGTAACGATCTCACTCCTGCACACGGGTGTAGGCTTTTTGTCGTCCCTGATCGTAAACACGTTTGAACAGGTATTGGTATTCTTGCAACCGTCCGTTACAGTCCAGGTAATCTTGTGCGTGCCGTACGGGAAGTCCCTGTTGACACTTTTGCCTGAAGCATTGGACACTTCCACACTTCCATTATTACCTTCGTCTATGCTGTATGTCCACACAAGCTTATCATCGGGTGTACAGTCATCTTCGGCGGCAGCCGTCACTTTTACATTGGCCCTGCACTCTCCCACCTGAGTTATGGTGAGGTCTGCCGGATCGCAGCCACGAAGGAAGTCAGGATTATCCACATTGTTAAGCATCAGCAGCTGTGTGTACGACCACTCTCCTGAGCCAGGGATGAACGGATTTTTTTGACACCAGTCAACCACCGTCCATTTCCTGAGTATCTTAACACAGACATTATCAGCAAAATTAAAGACGATATCTTCGTGGCTGAAAGCAAGCTGTGCACATTGGGTATTACCAAGATATCTTGGCTCGTTGTAGGGGTAAGCAAGGTCTTCAGGATCCACGTCTGCGGAACACTTCACATCTGTATTGTAAGTGTCAGGCCAGTCTATGTTGTTGTATCCAAATGTTTGGTTGTTACCGACTGTAATGGTCTGTGCCCTCCTGACAGTATTTCCAAAACCATCTGTGGCAATAAACCATCTTGTAATTGTCCCAAGACCGCATTCGTTGAGATTTCGTATTACCGAATCCCTGACTGAAACAGAGCAGTTATCTGTTGCAGTTGCAGTTCCAAACCTTGTCAGGCTGGTGAAATCTTCAGTACAGTTGGCAGTACGAGGGGCCGGGGCGGTCAGTGTAGGCAAAATATTGTCCTGTACCTTGGCTTCCACCATACAGGTATTGCTCAGTCCTGCCTTATCCTTCACATAAAGCTCTACCATAATCCTCTTACCGATGTCGTCGCAGGTAAATTCGATAGAATTATTGCAATCTTTTATGCTATTCCAGTCTACAGGATTATCCATCCTTCTGACCTTCATACATACGAGTTCGCAGTTGTCGTGTGATCCGTCATCAAAGGTCCAGACACTGGCTGTTCCTTTCCCATTGCTGCCCACAGCCACAATGCTGTTTTTATCACAAACCGGAGTTGGAGGCTCATTGTCTACCACCTGAATTTCAGTAAAACAATATTCATAATTGCCACAAAGATCTGTAATCGTATATCTGAGCCAAGTAAAACCGGAAGGGAGGTTTTTGATCTTGAAGTTAGGATATGTTCCGGTCACCTCTACATTTCCGCTTTTGGATACATAGTTACCATTTACAGGTGGATTTCCGTTGCTATCGGCAAGGAGAAATTCCACTTTCCATGTTGTGGCAGAACAGTCATTGATGATGATCGGAGGAATAACCGTCCACTCACCCCCGCAGGAGTGTTTGTCAGTATAGATAACGGCGGCTGGCTTGGGGTTTCCGCCTGGATAATTCCTGGCGTCTTCCGGGCATGTGACCACAGGCCTGCTTGTATCCATGACAGTTATAAACTGGGTAGCCTCCCTGGTTCTGCCTGTACAATGGTCGATTACTTTCCAGTATCTCACCAGCTTATATGTAACAGGGTTATTGGGACACACCGGTAATTTTACATCATAAAATGTAACGGTTGCTTTCAGACAAAGCGTACCTGTGGGCCATCCTGTATAATCAGGGCTTGGATTCCCTTTAAAATCGCCATCGGCAATTTTGGTCCACGGACCGCAAGCCTCAAGGCCCGGATTTGGTCCTGTGACGTCATCCCAGCTGCCAGGAAATCTAACATCGTCGATGCTTGCCCTGTTCACATTTATTGTATGACTGCAGGTTGATGTATTGCCTGTATTATCGGTTACCTTCCAGGTCCTGGTAATGATAGAACTATAAGGCCCTGTACAAAGATCGGTTTGAGCCACATCAGAAAATGTCAGGTACACATCACTGCACTTGTCATATCCCCTGAGCAACCATGTATTCGGCTGACCTGCGACCGGAGTGCGTGTGGCTCCTACAGGCAGTGCAGGATATCCGGTCACTGTGAGATTATTGAGATCAGTACAGTTGATGGTCACATTTGTAGGACAGGCAAGCTCAGGAATGGACTTGTCTTCGATTTTGGCATAACCCCAGCAGGAGTTGCCACTACACTCATGTACCACCTTGATCTCCAGGGTTTTGTTTATATATTTGTAACCCAGGGTACCATTAGGTATGATGGTATCTTTTTCGATATCCCTTATAACTATGTCATAGGAATGATCAGGATACACCTGGTCCTCCAGAAACTGGTCCGCAGTAAATGTGAGCTCACAATCGGGATTCATCGAAAGTTGCACCAGATTATTGCAAGCCAGAGGAACCACAGGCTGGTTTACTATGAAGATTCTCATGGTATTGGTAAAGCTGCATGTATTATTGGTACCGGGAATGGTAAAATTACCAGCCACAGTAAGGTCATACACACCCACTGATGATGGCCATTGAATGGTCTGTTTGTTGATGCTGTTGCCGGGTAATGCCGGTGGTGTGGCAGGCATAGCTGCTCCTGACACTGTAACTATGGTCCAGGTCACACCTGACAACTGGGTTTCCGCGGCTCCGATGGTGTAGGTCTCCCTGGCACCGATACAATTGCCCGCATCACCCATAATGGTGGTAAAGTCCCCTATGTCTTCGATGTCCACTGATTTGCTCAGGCTGAAGTTGCAACCTCTGGGCTGGCCGACGAATGACAGACTTACTCCGGATACTCCCAGTGAATATCTTCCCGGAGTAGGTCCCCAGATAGCTGAAATGGAGTTTGTCCCCTGACCGCTGCTTATTGTTCCGCCCAGGAGTGTCCATACCAACGAATTGTAAGTACCTGCAGGAATCGAGTAGGTCTCAGAAGCATTTCTGCAGACGTCCTCATCACCTGAAATGGCAAAATTAGGGTAAGAGCAGCTCTGGGTGCTGTTTACCGGAAATACCTGCCCGGTGTTTGCATTAACAATCCTGACTGACCATCCTTGTCCTGAGACTCTAAGGCCACGGATCCTGTAAAGGCCGGGACTTACTTCCGGAAGCGGAGTGTTGTTCAGGTAAAGGATAGGTGATGCCGGTGGCGGCAATGATGCAGGATTGTAAAATCCGCTGATTGGGCTTGCCAATCTCCAGGTCTGGCCTGCAATGGTGGTGTTAAGCTCTATGATGTCCTCATACTGGCCATTTGTGGCAGTGGTCCCGTTGTTAAGACAGTAACACTGCTGGATAATGGTGGGAGTCTGACCCTGAGAAACATTCACAGCAATCATCCAAAGCATAAGCAATGCAATGGATGATTTCATTCCCCGATCTTTGATCAGGTCAAGAAAATGTGTAAGTAATGGGTTCTTCATCGATTGATGGATTTTGTAAAATTCGTAATTGCATAAAATTCTCTTGGACACCCCTGCCCTGCTCTTACGCAAAACAGAAATGTTGTGTACTTTTTGGCTACTGCAATCAGATCAATCCTATCCCGCCATTTGACTGGCCGATAAAATTTCTCCGCTTGCCGAATTACAAATCCAAATTTCAGACCAAACTGAATCTGGTATTACAACCGATTTTAATATGATGAAACATTAGTTTTTACCATAATATTTAAAGTGTTTTTTATCAGAAAACAGCCCACATTTTCCGACCAACATTTTTTTAAAAAAATATTTGGTGATTTTGTGCATACCAGGCAATAGGTCTGATGGCTCAATAAAAAACCAAGCAGTCCCGGTCGTGCCAGACAGGTGCAGAGCCGCAGCCCTTTTACCTACCGGATAAGGATAAACTTCAGTGTGGATGTGGCCTGTTTTGCAGTTAATTTGACCACATATAAGCCCGGCCTCAAGCCCTGTGGCAAGTCTATGGCAAGTTCATTTTCATTAATTCCACTCAGATACCCCGCATTGATCTGCTTGCCGTCAGCATTAAAGATCTGATAGTCAAGATCACCGATGTTTTCATCTCCATGACTGCGGAGGTATAATCTGTCGTAGACGGGATTGTGCATCAGGCTGAATCCTGTTGCGGCTTTCTCAGGGATTAACAGGATTTTCCTTCCGGAACCGTTAACATATACTTCTGAAACCCTGGTTTTGTCCAGTTGGGGGTATTGTCCGGCCCAGGCTTCCATCCTGATAGTCAGTACCTTCCGGCCGGGTGTAATCTGACCTGGTGCAGCTCCGAACATCACGAAGGCAAAACCTCCTTCCGAGACATGGTGGTCCGAAGTCACAGGCATGCTGAATCCTTCCCGGTAGCTGTCATAATATTGAGCAGCCATATGCCCCATATTTAGAAACAACTGCAAGCCATCAGGACTTATACTTTCGTCAAAGCTGAAATCCAGGTAATCTATTCCGCCTTCGTACCTGTGGCTCATATGTAGCATAATAGTTTCGTTGCTCCGTTTATCGGTATGGTTTTCATCGAGATTTACGGCAGAAAGGTTTACATCACCCAGCTTGACAGCTGTAAAATCTGCATCGGTCACATCTGCCATCAAAGGCTCAGTTTCTATCTTGTCGTAATACTGAAACGGCACTGCCGGGTCTGGTATTCCGCCATTCTTTTTTACAAAAACCCAGGGAGGCAGACTTTTGGGAAACCTGTCCGTGACACCGAGGATGAGTTTTCTCAGTTCCACAAGGTCCGATGCCGTCACCGATGCCGAACCATTTACATCCGCAGCAATATGTTTGTACGGGGAGTCAAACAGGTCCAGGCCTAGTATATGCCTTTGGATCTTAACCAGGTCTACTGTGGAGACACCAAGCAGCGGATCGCCCCCGAGTGATGGCCTGACTGTATAGTCTCTTGTAATCTCCAGAGGCGGGGTCGCATAAACACCCGTTGCATTATTGATGGTGACATTGCCTTGTGTTTCCACACCATTGTAAAAAACAGCTACGTCCTTTATCACTTTGTTATTTTCCGTTAGTATCCTTCCGGAAACAGTAGCCGATGTTACCACATCCGGGCAATGATCCGCATTGTCCTGAATCACCAGCTCCACCGAACAAAAATCCCGGTTGCCGTATTCGTCAGTAACGGTCATCATCACATTTTTTCTTGCTTCCCGGCCATTGGGTATATCGTCACAGTCCAGCCAAATGCCTGAACTTCTGGTACCGGGAATCCACCTCTGTGCCAGGCCGGCTTCATACCTAGCCTGAGTGCTGGACACCCCCTGTCCTTCAAAATAATGCTCTATGCCAAGCTTGTCCGGTACTGGCCTGTCTTCACCAAAGGTAAAGATAAGGTCTTCAGCATCCGTGCAATTGTCAGAGCTGCCCTGGTCAAAATCCCTTGCCCAGATGGTATTGGTGCCCGTTGCCTGCATCAGGGTTATTGTCAGCGAGGATACACAGTACGGTGTTGGTTTTTTGCAATCCCTGATCGTTACAATTTCCGCACAGGAAGTCGTATTGCCGCATTGGTCTGATACCGTCCATACAATCCTGTGGATACCCAGCGGCAGCTCTGCCTGAATAAGGTTGGAGTGGCCGATGCTGTCGGTTGTACCGTTGTTGTTTACGTCTATTTCGTACCTCCATACCAGGTCAGCTCTGTCGGTACAGTCGTCACCTGCTGTTTTAGTGAGTGTCAATAATCCTGTGGCACACGCAGGATCATACGAACAAACCACTGTATCCCGGCAGGCCTGTGCAAAATAAGGTTTATCCGTATTATGCAGTTTGATGACCTGCACATAGGGTCCGAATTTCCCTGCAGTTCCTGTACCGGAAAACTGGCACCAGTCCACCACTGTCCACGTTCTGATTATCTTGAGACATGCCCCGTCGGCGATATAAAATGGCTGGTCCTCGTAGCTGGATGCAATACTACCGCATTGTACATTCTTAAGTAAGGGCTTACCGGTGATATCCGGTCCTGTCTGGCTTGATTTGCAGCCTGTACCCGTATAGTTGGGTGGCCAGGTGATGTCACCTTCGTCAAAAGGATCAGGATTGAGTATTGTAATGATCTGTGTACAACTGTCTTTTTTTCCGGCTCCGTCCATTGCCACAAATTTACGCCTGATCTGACCCGTATGGCATGTGATATTATGTGTGTAGCTTTGGGTCACCGTGACACCACAATTGTCGGTGGCCAGGCCGTCTTTACCGGCAAGACCATTGTGATATAGGTTATTTACATATATATTGCGGACATCAGCCGGCCTGGTTACTACCTTGCCAAAAACATCCAGATTATTCAAATCATAAATATCCGTGCATGCCAGGGTTATATTAGGCGGACACGTTAAAGCCGGACCCAGCTTGTCTTCTACCCTGACCTCCACCATACAGGTATTTTTATTGCCGTATATGTCAGTCACCTCCAGGGCTACCATCACAGGGTTTTGGATCTCGGCACAGCAAAAATCGACATAATCGCCCCAGGCAGTGCCAAAACCGCAATTGTCGGTCATCTTACGCACTTTGTACGTGGCTATACCGCAGTTGTCAGTACTGCCGTCATCAAGACTTTGGGCCATCAAACGGCCCTTGCCCGTGTTGTCCAGAGCTACCTTGGTTATCTCATCACATACCACATACGGTGTTGTCTTGTCTGAGACCGTTACCACTGTGACACACTCTCCTGTATTGCCACAGGCATCCGTTGCAGTATAGACAAGCCTGTAGACACCGACAGGAAGTCCGAAGAAATAAGATTGGCCGCCCTGCTCCGTGAGGAATTGGTCAAGAGGCTGGCCCGTATTGGTTAATAACCGGACCTCTACCTCAAACCCTGAGCAGTCCGACACGGACTCCGGGTCCGGGACGGGTTCCAGATCAGTACCGCAACTGTATGGCCCAGTCTCCAGTGCCAGGCTATCAATACAGGACACTTGAGGACCCCGGGAGTCATTGACATGGATGATCTGGTTTTTGGACAGACTCTCTGAGGTACACCAGTCGATCACAAACCAGTTTCTGGCCACCTTGTAGCTGCTACCGCACAGGCTAAACTTTACATCTGTCATGGTGTACTGCAGATTGCCGCAAGCACCCGTGCCCGGTATACCGGTGGTATCCGGCGATGGAAATCCGCTGGCAAGCATAGGGAATGTATCCAGGCACTCAAATGCCGGCTTGTCATGCCCGTCATAATGCGGAGGAAACGTGACCTCTGACAGTTTAATTTTTTTGACGACAATCAACTGATGGCACGTGGACGAGTTGCCGCTGGCATCCGTGGCCTTCCATTTCCTGGTTATCCTTTTGTCCACATCATCAGAACAATCGCCTTTGACCACTTCATCCTTAAATTCCAATGTAACATCACTGCAGGCATCCCAGCTTTTAATAATGTATTTTTTATTGATAATGGTATCTGCATAGGCTCCCGACGGCAGCGGAAACCCCACACTGTCAGGGGATATGGACCTGGTGCATTTTAATGTATCATTGCGGCAGGCAAAAACGGGCGGATAATAGTCTGAGACAGTAAACTTGCCCCAACAAGTATTGGATGTACACAGATGGCCGAGCTTAAAGGTGATTTCTTTGCCTATGTGAGCCTTCGTGAGCACATTGCCCGGTATGACAGAGTTGTCAGCATTATAGAGCGTAATGACATAATTGGTATAGGGAGGTACCGGGTTGCTGGTCAGCATGGTCGCATCCACCTTTTGGGTACAGGTCTCACTGAGCGACAGATTAAAACCCGACGAACAAAAGATCGGTGGTGCAGACTGAAAAGAAACGGTCACCTCATCCGTCACCTTCTGCTGAGGAGTGCCCCCCACCGGAGCATCGGAGATCAGCATAAGTCGAAAAAATCCAAGAGCCTTATCGTTTGGCCCCGGTACGTACTGCACACCGGTCTGCTGGGCCACCGAATAGCGTACAGTCAGCAGATTGCCAGGCTGGAAGCGGCCGTCACCAAAGGTGATCCAGTCGCCGTTTGATACATCACCCGCTATAGTGGCTCCCAAACTTGATATGGTGAGACTCTGATTGACACATATGGTCTGGTCGTTGCCTGCAAACACAGTGATTACCTGCGGTGCCGCCACACTTTCCCGTGCCTCTTTACGGAGAAGCCCCGCTGTAAACAGCGTCAAAACCGATATGTAGTACAGGACTTTCAATCTGATATATTCACTATTTTTATAATCTGTGATTCATTATTATGATGACAGATACATATTACAATTTTATATAATGCAATTATTGTACCAAAACCAAAAGCCCCACACCCTAAGTGGGGTCAAGGCGGCAAAATCCGGAGAGCCGATAAAAAGTTTCCGGGAAATCAACAGTGATAGAAATTCATTTGATTTTGGGGAGTGCCCCTGACACTGTGGTCAGGGTCGGGCTATCCGCTTTATCCCGTATGCACGGGATGCCCGCTGCTATCCCTCACTCTTATGTCAAGAAGCCCTCCGGGATATGTTTACAGGATCAGGAGCCACTGTTT
>JAGVTV010000111.1 GCA_019136675.1 Bacteroidota bacterium | reverse complement strand
TCTACTTCTACTGCTATGCTGGAAGTACTGCTGTTGTAACATTTGTCATAAGCTGTGTACACGGCAACATACGTACCTACAGGCAGTGCTGCAGTTTTATCATCTCCGTGCTTAATAAAAGCTACGGGAGCAGAACCGGCCCCACTGGTATAGATGGTAATATCGACGGTAATATCCTCTTCATCGGTACAATTATCCTCGACGTCGGCATCGGCAAATTCTGCAGCTGCCTCGCAATCGTGGTTGCTTGTAGAAAAAGTAATATCTTGGAGACCTGAGATCTCAGGACCGGTATTATCAACAATCTCAAGGATCTGCACCCTGTTGATGGGAGGCCTGTTGGCACATGACCACTCAATGATATCCCATGACCTCATGATCTTGGTAGTGCATTTGATCCTGATAGGAGGTGCATCCGTATAGGTTACCATCAGGTTGCAGTAAAGTTCCTGGTTGTTGTATAGATTTACATCTCCCAGATATGGAGTACCTGTACCTGGATATACCGTAGTGCCAGAGGTAATATTAACAGGCGAAGGATTGCCGTTAGGGAGTTTTGCCCAGTCACCGTCACACTGCAGCGGTGAATTGTTCCCATCCGCTATGTCATAATGTGGCGGAATGGTGATTGGCGGTACACCCAGTGTAGCTATCGTGGTTACATTAAAGGTAAATGTGCATACATCAGACTTGTTTCCGAAAGCATCTTCAGCCTGATATTGCCTGACAATCCTTTTTAGTACATTGGCAGGAAGAGCGGAACCACAGTTGTTTACGGTAATGTTTTCACTTACCAGCTTGACAGTGACACCTGCCGGACAGTTGTCTGTCACTGCAGGAGCAAAGGAAGCCATTTCGACACAAGTCAAAGTTAAGGTACCCGGTGCACAGCTTATAACAGGCTTAAGCTTATCTTCCACTATAATAGAAGACCAGCAACTGTTTCCGCCATTGGCTACCTTGGCATACAGGGTCTTGCCTACATGGCTGCAATTAACCACAGGGCTACCTGCAATGGGATTGCCGGTAGGTGTAGTCATAACAGTCACAGTACCTCCTCCACCACAGGTGCTTCCGTCTGCCAGCAGCATCGATGGCGTCACCGTGGCCAATCCGTTGCCGTCAAGTGATACCTGAACACTGGGTTTACATGCACAGGAGGGCTGTGCATACATCTTGCCGAAGCCGCACAATCCCAAAACCAACAGGAGAAACACCCTGAAAACTTTGACATTAAGCGTAAATACTTTTTCCATCATGAGATCCAATTTTGAGTTAAATTAAAATAAATATTGTTTAAAGGCTAGAGCCATGTCAGGCCCGAACCGGGATTAAAAATGCTCGGTAATGCCAGGTATGATACATACGGATATACGCATGCCTGGACCTGCTTTAACTGTTATCGGGAAGGATGTGCTTAGTGTGCAAAATCGCCTGAATCGACTCTTTCGGCACTAATCAGACACAAATGTAAAATTTTTATAATATGTAAATGCAAGAATTGCAGTCTTTTTTTTATATTTTTTATTTTTAATATGTATATTGCTGTCTGAAAATGCAAAACAAATCAACATTTTCAGCATTAGATACACCAATACTATATATTAAAATTATTTTATATATGTCATGCGACTTTCTGGAGTCTGTCCCGGGCTTACTGAAGCTTCCAGCCTTCTGATATCCGGGCCAGGCTGACCTTCTGGCCTATCACCTGCTCGGCCGCCCTGAGTGCCGGGTCGAGAGATGGCTCCAGCACGAGGCCGGCCGACTCACTGAACAGAAACCCTGCCAGTTCGCTCCGTATTTCCTGCTCAAGCCCGGAGGTATCGGCCGGAGCGGCCACCTTGCCCGATGTTCCGGCTACAAAGCCTGCAAATGATGCCGGGCTAACAGACTGTGGCAATGGCCATGCCAGAAATGACTTATAATCTCCCGGCACCTGCTTCCTGTTTTTGTCAAGGTAGCGGTACACAAATTCGTGCATATCGGCTTTCATGCTTCCGTTTTCGTCCATTCTGTATACGGTAGGCAACGGTATAAAAATATCCGGAGTAATGCCGCCTGCTTCTTC
>JAGVTV010000134.1 GCA_019136675.1 Bacteroidota bacterium | reverse complement strand
TGGAGCCAACACACCAGCAGGAGCAAAACGGTCATCATTTATTAGCGTTGGGTCATCGTCACCAATCCATTTTATAGAGTATGGGGGATTAGAAACAATGGCATCAAAGGGTTTCTCATCGCCATAATGTGGATCAATGAGTGTATTGCCAAGGGCAATATTAAACTTGTCGTAATTGATGTTGTGTAAAAACATATTCATACGAGCAAGGTTGTATGTGGTGTGGTTCACTTCCTGCCCATAAAATCCTTCTTCAATAATATGATTGTCAAAATGCTTTTTGGCTTGTAATAACAAAGAGCCTGAACCAGCCGCAGGGTCGTAAATCTTGTTTACTTTCTCTTGCTTGTGCATTGCCAATTGTGCAATGAGTTTTGAAACGTGTTGTGGCGTGAAAAACTCACCTCCCGATTTTCCTGCGTTGGCTGCATAATTGGAAATCAAAAACTCATAAGCATCGCCAAAAAGGTCTATTTGATTGTCTTCAATCCCGCTCCATGCGGGACCAAAATTCAATTCTTCAACTCCTTTCAATACCGCTGCTAATCGGCTGTTCTTCGCTTCAACGGTATTTCCCAATCGTGTGCTAGTTGTGTCAAAGTCGGCAAACAAACCTTTAATGTCTGGTTCGGATGGATAACCATTTGCAGAACTTTCAATAGCATCAAAAATCGCTTTTAGGTCTGTGTTTAGATTGGGGTTTGTATTGGCAGTTTTGGCAACATTCACAAAAAGTTGGCTCGGATAAATGAAGTAACCTTTTGTTTTTATCGCATCGTCTTTTATTTCGGGTGTAATGTCTTTGTCAGGATAGTTGGCATAGTTTACGCTATCGTCACCACCTTCAATGTAGTTGGTGAAGTTTTCACTAATAAAGCGATAGAACAATGTCCCTAAGACAAACTGTTTAAAATCCCATCCATCCACTGAGCCACGAACTTCGTTGGCTATCTTCCATATTTTAGCTTGCAATTCTTGTCGTTGTGCTATGCTTGTCATTTTTTCTCTTTTATTAAGTCTTGAGGTTTAACACCTAATATTTTGGCAATTTCAAAAAGCACTTCAAGTCGTGGCTGTTGTCGGTTTTGCACATAGCCATTCACCATGTTGTAACTTTTCCCAAGTTGTTCAGCCAACCAAGTCTGTTTTACTCCTTTTTCTTCCAACACTTCCTTTATTCTGTTCATGTCATTTTGAAATGTGTCCGCAAAGATAGTTTTATTATTTTGACTATCTCATTTTTCAATATAAAAACCGTTTGAAATATTGTCGGTCTGTTTGTCGGTGAGTTGGCAAAAAATGGGTTGGTCCCGAAAGCATTCGGGATCGGCTTACTCGTTGTCCGTTTGTAATATTGTTTCTATGTCTTTGGTCACCTTTCAAAATGGTTTACTTTTTTCTCAGTTTTTAGTCGTCTGTTTGTTGTTGTCAGGTCGTTCTTTACACTTGCTGCCAATATGTTTATATACACTACAAACTTATATCACCATCACGGTTTTTGCAAGGTTTTGGGCTACTTATATGGCATGGGTATCGGTCGGGGAGTCTACCTTATATTAAATGAGTGAGGGATAGCAGCGGACATCCCGTGCATACGGGATAAAGCGGATAGCCCGACCCTGACCGCAGTGTCAGGGGCACTCCCAAAAATCAGAAAACTCATAACTTATCAGTGCTCATCGCTGCACAAGCCCTGGATGACGTGGAAGGTATCATGAAGCTTGGTGAGGCTCTTGACGATCTTTTCGTCTTTTGATTTTTTCCTGACGAGCTTGTCGACTGCTGCAGAACCCTCCACGAGTTCCTTGATGGCTTTGGTGATCTGAGGTGACTGGAATGAAGCCGGCACTTTTGATGCTGCCAGGACCGTGGCCTTGGCGACGAGTTCTCCTGATCTGCTCCTGATGGGGCCGAGGTTGCCCTCTTCCATAGGGTGGAATGTCTGTGCCATGACCATATGGTAATCCTTTAGTTCCTGCCAGGCATCTTTTTCTATGGCTTTGAGCAGCGGGTCAGTCAGTGCAGCATGGTAGAGGCTCTCGACGGTATCCCAGTCAATCACATTCCAGATGGCCGAGAGGTAATCACCCCGCTTGTTTTGATATTTGAGGTAGTAGGCGTGTTCCCATACGTCGATGCCCAGTACCGGGATACCCCGGTTTTTGCCCGAAGCGTCCATAAGGGGATTGTCCTGATTGGGGCTGGAACAAACGGCCAGTTTTTTCTCAGGTGTCACATACAGCCATACCCATCCTGAGCCAAATCTGCCTATGGCCTCCTTGTTCATGAGTCTCTTCAGGCTGTCAAGGGACGTAAATGTAGTGTTGATCTCTTCTGACAGTTTTCCGCCGGGGGTCTTGTCAGCTGATGGTGACATTATTTTCCAGAAGAGGGAGTGGTTGTAGTGGCCTCCGCCGTTGTTGCGGATGGCTGCTCCGCGTCTTTCTGCGTTAATGAGCAGCTCGGCTATCTTAAGGTCTGCTGCCTTGGTGCCGGCGACGGCTTTATTGAGATTATTAAGGTAGGCCTGATGATGCTTCGAATAATGGATCTCCATCGTCTGTGCATCGATGTAGGGTTCCAGGGCATTGTACTCGTAATCGAGCTTAGGCATGGTAAAAGGCTGAGCTGTGACCTGACCTGCCAAAAAGAAAAGTGCAGTCAGAATGGATAAGTACCTGGTGTTCATTTTAATATTTTTTATTTAAAGTAACAATCAAGATGTATAATAGGTTATGTCAGAAGGGATAGTTTATGGCCACCTGTACGTTTCCGAGTCCTTGCTGTCCGATTTCACGCAGGGTGTACCACTGTGATGACCTGAACTCATCCCTGAACGGGCTCCGCAACTTGTACCCGAGGTCAAAGCGGATGATAAAAAAGTTAAAGTTAAAACGCAGGCCATACCCTGCTCCGATGGCGATCTGGTCGTAAAATTTGCGGGAGAATACTGCGGCGGGCCTTTTGGGGTCGTCCCTGAGGGTCCAGACATTGCCGGCATCCATAAAAAAGGCACCATCCAGCACAAAGAGGATCTTAAACCTGTACTCGGCATTGAGCTCCAGCTTGATGTCTCCCTGATTGACAAAGATGGATGGGGTCTGCCGGATTTTGGCCAGGGGATCTCTGTAACCACCAGGGCCCGGTTCCTTGATGTTCCATGCCCGTAGGCTATTGGGCCCACCCACTCCAAACTGTCGGATGAACGGGGCACTGGAATTGGGACCGAAAGGCACGATGATCCCGAAATTAAACCTGGCAGCAAAACTGGTCTTAGCATCAAACTCCTTGTTGTAACGGGCATCCAGCTCATACCTGGCATATCTTGCAAAGGAAATCTTGTTGTTGCCTGAGCCTATCGACCATATGTCGCTGCTGCCGGTGATACGATTGGTAAGCTGATTGAGCAGGTGCACCTCCCAGCCAGAGAGCTCGAGGTTGTTGATGGCCAGGAAAGAATTGCCCCGGCGGTCTCTGGCCTTATTGTATATGTAAGAAAAATCCCTGAACAGAAATCCTGTACCAAAAATATCCTGAAACGATAAGAGGATGAGGGGATTTTGCTCAAATCTGGCAGTATCCCGGATGGTGTAAAGGTCGAGGTTAAATCCCAGTGGCCGGAATACATAACGGTGGTTTTTGGGGGATGTGTAATCAAAACCGAAGGAGGCATTAAAGGAGTTGACTGAATAAAACTGCAGGATGCTCAGAGAGTTAAAGCCAAGCCCGATATTGGTCGTGGACTCTTCCCTGAAATTGTTGTAAAATCTGTCGGGTATGATTCTCAAACGGTTGGCCAGCCGACCCAGGCCGAGGAAATCCTGAAACGTAGGAATATTTAAATTGTTTTGAATCAGCATGTTGCGGGTCCGCTGCACAAAACCCTCGGTTTTGGAGTAGCCTATTTCTGTTCCGGCTTCTGCCCTGAGGGTGTATTTTTCTGACCCTCCGAAAATATTGCGGTTTACAAACTGGGACGAGAGCGAAAAGCCAAAAAGTCTTGCTGCACCGAGGGTGCTGAAATAACCGCCCAGTCCGCCGTCGTATATCCACCTCTTCAGTTGCGGAGTAAGCATGATATCAAAATTCATGATCGAGTCATGGACGGGGTCGGGGGTGGTGTTTATGGTTACAAACCGGTAGGTGCCCAGGCTATTGAGCTTGCGAATGGTCTTTTGCCGGTCATCTCTGGTGAGGGTCTTCCCCCTGGAGAAAAAAATGGAATTGGCCAGCAGTCCCGGTCTGACCAGAAATTTATCTGATTGCTTATAAAACAGGATGCCCCGCACACTGTCTGCCATCAGCTGGGCGGACTCATTGCCTCTCACATGGTCTGTAAACACCCTCACATCACCGGTCACAAATCTCGTGTGGACTGAATCCGGAAGCGGTGTCCTGAACTCAAAGATTATCTCCGCATCCTTATTAACTCTGCTGGAATCACCCGAAAGTTCTATGAAAGTGTTTGAAAAATTTACATAGCCATTATTTTGCAGCTGGAGAGTGATACGGCTTTTTTCGAGCTCAAAGGTGGTGTAATCTATATAGTCGCCGGGTTTTACAAATGCCTCATCGCGGATAGACTCAATAAAACCCAACATCTTCGTATCCCTGGAATCGTATCTTACATTTCGTACTTTGTACCTTTCGCCGGTGGAGACCACATAGGTGACGGCAGTCTTGCTTCCTTCCCAGACTTCGTGGCCGGATGAGGTGGCCCAGCCTTTAACTTTTTTTGATTCTTCAGTTATAAAATCTACCCTGGCCTCGTAATAGCCTTTTTTAAAGCGGAGATGGTTTTCCATATTGGCTGCTACGCTGCGTGCATTATCCTCAGAATACAGAGAAGGGGGCTTGCCGAGGTTTTTCATGCCTCTGTGAAACCAGTTGTCATTGCCAGGGCCGCTGTTGGCCAGGTACAGATACTCAGCAGGCAGCAGGAAAATCAGTTTTTCATTGGGCTTTGGCTTAATGAAAGTGAGTAGCTCTGTCTCCAGTACGGTTTTGTCCTTTACTGATTTTTCATTCTTAAAAACTATCTTTGTCTTGTGGAGCAGACTTTGGTCGGACTTGAGAAACCGTGTGCTGTCGCAGGAGGACAAGGAAAGTAACAAAACGGCCAAATGTATCCCGACCCGCAGATTCAGGCCTGAAAAAGCAGTAATTGATAATGATATAAAATAATCTTGAATTGATCTCAAAGTCACAAATAAAGGAGTTAAGATCTCTGCATCTGCAAAAGTTCAGGCAAATTTACAATAAATTCATAGCCGAAGGGGACAAAGTGTGCATTGAATTCCTCAGACATGACAAATATCATGTGGAGGAAGCCTTTATTTTGGATGGCCACGAAAACGAATATCAACATTTGCTTAAAAGATTAAGAATCCATGTCCACTCGGTCAATAAGGCTGAAATGGATCAGATATCACAACTAAAAACTCCATCCGGAATACTGTTATTGCTGAGAAGGCCCGACGAAGGCCAAAAACCTGATGTCAGTAAAGGCCGCACGATCTACCTCGACGGCATACAGGACCCTGGCAATGTTGGTACCATTATAAGGCTGGCAGACTGGTTTGGAGTGGAACGGGTGATCAGGTCTGAGGATTCTGCTGACTTTTTTAATCCAAAGGTAGTGCAGGCATCCATGGGTAGCATGGTGAATGTAGACCTGCATACTTTTGATCTGGCAGGACTTGACCTCGTCGGCTTGCCTGTTTACGGCACCTATATGACGGGCGAAAATGTTATGGAATTCAATTTTTCGACACCGGGCATCCTTGTGTTGGGCAATGAAGGCAAGGGTATATCAGAAACCTTGTCCAAACTTGTCACACAGCGACTGACCGTACCCGGAAGCAAGGATAAGGTGGCGGATTCGCTAAATGTGGCGACTGCTGCCGGTATAATTATCGCTGCCTGGGGAAGAAATTATGGAATCTGATAATTTAAGCTCTTTATGGACAACCCATCCTGAAAACCCTTAACACCAATTTAACAGCGGTTGGCAAACTTTTTTTTTGACAAATTAATTAATAAGAGTAATTTTGTAACGTTAAATCAAAAATTAATAAAGAAATGAAACAACTTTTCCTTTCACTGTTTGTCCTGATCGGATTAGGACTGAATGCTCAGCAGACTGAAAAAGCCCCGATTCCAATCAAAACAGAAGGCGATATGAAGAAGGAAACCATGATGAAGGTTCCTGCAACACCCGCGACGCCAGCTGCAGATATCGTGGTCGAAAAGTCAAATGCAAAAATGACTTTCGAATCTATGACCGTAGATTATGGAACTATTGAAAACGGTTCTGAGCCCCTAAGATACATCAAGTTTACCAACACCGGCACTGACCCGCTCATAGTAAAAAATGCAAGAGGGTCTTGCGGATGTACCGTCCCTACATGGCCTAAGGACCCGATCGCTCCTGGTCAAAGTGCCTCCATGGAGGTAAGATATGACACCAAAAGGACCGGTCCAATCAACAAGTCCATCACCATCACTACCAATGAAGGTCCTGACAATCACGTGATTCAGGTTATTGGTACTGTATTGCCGGTAAAAGAGCAAACCCCGGTTCCTGCTGCTGAGCCAAACCTGATTAAAGGCAACTGATAGCAGGTCTTTAAGATAACCAGAAAAGCCCCGACAGGTGTAAAAACTTGCAGGGGCTTTTCCTTTTTACAGACCCGACACTCCAATATAATATGGTCTCGATCCTGTCTCCCTCCAAAACATCTGCTGAAAAACCCTTGCTTGTCGGTACTCAAAGGCAGCCAGCCCTCATAGGGGAAACCGTTAAACTGATGGAGGTCTTGAAGAATATGTCAGCTGATGACATAAAGTCACTTATGAAAACCAGTGACAATCTTACCCAACATACACTTAAACTTATAGCAGAGCTTGAACCAAAAAAGTTTACGCCCGGCCACAGATCTGCCCTCTTCAGTTTTTCGGGAGGAGTGTATCAGGGCCTCCGGTCGTCAGACTTTACGGAAGAGGATCTGTTGTTTGCCCAAGACCATCTCCGGATTCTTTCAGGCCTTTACGGTGTACTAAGACCGCTGGATGCCATTCAGGTTTACCGGCTTGAAATGGGAAGTTCGCTAAAAACACCATCTTCCAGGTCACTGTACGCATTTTGGGGAGATAAGATCACAGATGAACTAAATGATGCTATTGGGAATTCGGGAAGCTCATATCTGCTAAACCTCGCCTCAGACGAATACTTCCAAAGTATCAGTGCGGCAAAACTCAAGGCTACGGTGATAAATGCTGAATTTTATAGCCTAAAGGGAGGAGAGAGAAAATTTATCTCGTTTGATGCCAAAAAGGCAAGAGGCTTAATGGCCCGATTTGTTATTAAAAACAGAATCGACGACCCATCCGGGCTCCAATACTTTAATTATGAAGGCTACCGATATGCAGCAAAAGACTCCACTCCCAACAGCCTGATTTTCGAAAAAGAGGCCTGACAATCATTTTTATTTATTAATCCTTTGTCGACCAACCACTCGCATTGGTCGGATGATATGGCATATCGGGTAAAAATCCGCCCGAAAATGTAACCAAAACATCACCAGCAGCGTTATGATATAAATAGAATTTTAATAGTTATTTTAAATAATTTTGAATATTTATTTTGTATTAACTATTATTATTTTATAATTTTAAAATATTATTCTAAAATCAATTAATATCATGTCAATATTTTCAGGTTATTACAGTCCTATCGAGCAGAGTGTCAAACCCAAATCCTGGTTTCAGGAAACAAGGGGACTTATGAACTCCAGACTTATGAAATCACCGGTAGCCGTCAAGGGGCCGGAATATTTACCCATACCTGAGGCGGAAGAAGCGGATAAAACAAGTCATATGTCAGAATTATGGAACATCCTTCCGTGGGCGATCACACTTTTTGTGGTTGTCTGGAACCTGATCTTCTGATAAAGCAATAATAAATCCCGATAAGGACCAATAAAAGGGTTGTCTTGAGGGCAGCCCTTTTTTATTTTCTTTTTTGTTTTTGCCCGCGGGTTTTCGGCTTGCCGTACTTCTCCATCATTTTTTGACGGTGGCTTACCTTGATATTTTTTTTCAGGTTTTTGGCCTTCTTTTCATGGAAGGCACCCGTGTTATCAGTGAGTGCGGGCGTTTTTACCAGGACATTTTTCATTTTTATCTCCGGCATTTCGCTCTCCGTCAGTACCTCCGAAATCACCAGCCCATCCGGTAGCGGTGACACAGGCACCTCTGAATCCATGTACGCTGTAATTTGTGCGAGCCTTTCAGTCTCAAAGTCTGACACAAGCGAAAGGGCCTGCCCCTGCTTTCCTGCCCTGCCTGTGCGGCCTATCCGGTGTATATAGTCCCGAGGCTCTTCAGGCAGGTCAAAGTTGACCACATGGGAGACATCCTCCACGTCAATACCTCTGGCAATGATATCCGTAGCTATCAGCACCCTGGTCGCCCCTTCCTTAAACTGCCTGACCGCATTGAACCTGAAATTCTGGTCTTTATTGGAGTGAATAATCCCTGCCATACCGGGTACCATAACATCCACCTTTTCGAATAGTGTATCGGCCAGGGCCTTGGTGGATACAAAGACGAGGACCTTGTCCATTTCATGCCTGTCGGCGAGCAATCTGCCGAGGAGGTTGACTTTGGTATTGAAATTGGGCACCCTGTACTGAAGCTGGGTTATATTTTCCAGTGGAGTGCCGGGAGGAGCCGCTTCCACCACCTCCGGATCATTAAAGTGTTCGGACAATATATCGTCAACCTCTTCAGATAAAGTAGCCGAAAACAAAAGGTTCTGGCGTTTTTCAGGCAGAAGTTCCAGTATATCTGTCAGTTGTTTGCGGAATCCGAGGGCAAGCATTTCATCCACTTCATCGATGACAAGCTTTTTGACAGCCCTGAGATTGAGGGTCCCATGATACGCCAGGTCAAGCAACCTGCCAGGAGTCCCTACAAGCAGATCTGCACCTTCCGCCAACTCATAGGCCTGCGTTTTGAGATTGGTGCCGCCATACACCCCTTTGACCACGGCATTCATATTTTTGGCCAGGAGGTTTGCCACCTCGACGATCTGCACCACAAGCTCGCGGGTAGGCACCACTATCAGGATCTGCGGATGTCTGGACCGTGTAAATGACCACATTTTTAACAGAGGCAGCAGGAAAGCTATGGTCTTACCGGTACCCGTCTGGGCTATCCCCAACACATCCCTGCCGGACGTAATAGCCGGAAAAGCCTTTTGCTGGATGCTGGTAGGGTGTACCAATCCGGCTTCATCAAGTGCATTCCATAAAGGATTGCTGAGATTAAGGTCTCTGAAGGTCAAACTTTAAATGCTTTCTTAGAGGGCAAAGGTAACGAAAAATAATTGGACAAAGATTTGAGACAGATAAACTGATTGCCATACAATATTGGTCATCGTAATGTCTAATTGTTATGCCCAAAAGCCACAATAGTAGAATGACAATAAGTACTTCATAAAATTACTTTTTTAATTTTGACTCAATGTACCAATGTGGCTGTACAAAATAACGGACAGGCATTTTTTGTTTCATCAATCCGGTCAGGATGTCTTCCGGGGTCATACCCAGTTTTTTAGCAGTTTTGAGGATGGTTTTCTGATTTACCTCCATGGGTTTTTTTTGTGTGCCGAAGACGTCGGTACCTTCTCCCTCAGAGGTGAAGCGGCCATATACAAACTTTCCCTTGGATGACCAGGCGAGGGAGGCTATCATCTCGTCGTCGTTGTTGTATTCGAAATATGCTGCGGTGCCAAAAGCCTTACTGAGTTTATTGAGCGTATGTTGAAGGTGTGGAGTGTGTTGATCTTTGATGTCCAGGTAGGCGTTGAGATTCGGATAAGCGATATAAGGTGCATTAAGCCCAAACAGGATCGTATGCCCGGTAAGAGAAGCTACGGCGATTTTATTTTCAAGCTGAACATCGTCAATGATGCCTGTGATGTCCGCTTCCTTCAGAGCTGGCTCAATGCCGAAATTGGTAAAAACAGCCGCAACATCATCCGTGGGTACGTACCACCACCGGCATTGATCCTCTAATGAATCCAGGACGTGGCTCTGCTCCTTGGTGAGTTTGATGCCGCGGTTTTCTTCTTTGATGTGGAGGGCCGAGAGGTAGGGTTCGTCAATAAATAAAAATTTGGTTGAATTTAATAAATTCATATCCAACTGCTTTGCTAAGTCAAACAATAATTTTACTTCAGAATATTTTTCAGTACCATAAAGCGAAATATCTAATTGTTTAGAAAAAGAATTATAAGAAATTATTCCAAAATCAAAAGTTGATTCTGTCCATTGATAATCAAT
>JAGVTV010000258.1 GCA_019136675.1 Bacteroidota bacterium | reverse complement strand
ATGGCAGCCTTTTTATTGCCATTGTCAAAAGTGGTCATGGCTACTTCCTTGCCTATGTTGCCTATGAGCTGTACGGTGTTTTTAAGTGTATTTTGCATTTTTAATTTGATTTTTTAAAGATTGACAATATTTGATTAAAAAGTAAAGATCAGAAGGGAACCGCTTCTGTGACGGGCTGAGACTTTTTGGACAGTTTAAAGAATTCGGAGACGATGATCTCTGTGACGTACCTGGTAGAGCCGTCCTTGTCTGCGTAACTGCGGTTGGTTATTTTTCCGTGTACGGATATTTCGGTGCCTTTAGATACGGATGCAGCAAGTTCTTCGGCTGTTTTCCCCCAAGCCACGAGCTTGTGCCAGTCTGTTTGTTTTACTTTTTCGCCCTTGGAGTTGGTGTAGTGTTCATTGGTGGCGAGCAGGAGGGTGGCTTTTTTATTGCCACTCTGAAAAGAGGTGAGGGTGACGTCTCTGCCTGCGTTGCCTACCAGGTGTACTGAATTTTTTACAGGTTAAAAAGTTTGAGTATTCCGGACGGGTGAAACAAAAATCTGATCTTCCGATCGGTTGACGGTGCAAAGATGTGGGGCAGGGCAGAGGCGGATTCGTATAAAATACGTATATGTACGTTTGTAAACGTAACTATATGGATGTAAATTAAATAAAATACAGATTATTAACAAGTTATGAGATTGAAAAAAAATATTTTTGGAAGGCTTTCAACAAAAAGAATGTAAGCCTCAGATATTTATTGATCTCCTTGAAAAACCCGCACCACAGGTTTTCGGTTTAAACAATAGAAAATATCAGCCATGAAGCTACTTTTCACGGTCGTTGCATTTCTGCACGGAATCATTCATTTTGCCGGATTTGCCAAAGCATTTGGATACAGTGAGGCCAAAGGTTTGACGTTGCCTGTTTCAAAGCCTGCAGGGATTGCATGGCTCATTGCAGGGCTTTTGTGCTTATTGTTTGCTGTTTTGTATAATACAGTCAGCTGTTATGCATGGCCAGCAGGCTTTGCCGCGGTGTTTCTTTCACAGATTATGGTCTTTTTGTTTTGGAAAGATGCAAAATATGGTACCCTGCCAAACGTAATCCTCTTGCTGGCATCATTGTTTTCTATGGGAAGCCACCTGTTTGATGCCATGGTTGCCAAGGAACAGAAAACACTACTCACTGCTTCTCAGGTGGAGGAGCCGGGCACTTTATCACAGGATGAATTGGTTTCATTGCCGGCCCCGGTTAAAAGGTGGCTTGTGGCTAGTGGAGCAGTTGGTCATAAAAAGACAATGAACGGCAAGATCATCCAGGAAGCCCGCATGAAGATGAAACCGGAACAGGAGGCCTGGTTGCCGGCTGATGCAGTACAGTATACCGTGACTGAACCACCGTCGTTTATCTGGACCGTAGATTTGAAGATGAATCCTTTTGTCTGGTTTGTTGGCCGGGACAAATTCACAGGAGAAAGTGGAGAGATGCTGATTAAACTCAATTCTCTGGTCAACATCGTACATGGTACGGGCGAAAAGATTGATGAGGGTTCGCTTCAGAGGCTGCTGGGTGAGATGGTATGGTTTCCATCCATGGCTGCTAGTCCTGCCATCACTTGGGAAGAAATTGACTCCCTCACTGCGAAAGCCACCTTGTCTGTAGGCAAGCTGAAGGCAAGCGGCACTTTTGTTTTTGACGAACAGGGAAAATTCATCAGTTTCTCAGCATTGAGATATCAGGGGGCAGAACCCGAAGCACAAAGAAGGGAATGGGTCATCAGGGCCAGGGACTACCGGGTTTTTGATGGAATAATGGTGCCCTCACGTATGGAAGCGACGTGGCGTCTTGACAAGGGCGACTGGACCTGGCTGGAACTCGAAATCAATGAAATCAGGTACAATGTTGTCTATGGTCAGTGAGTTTTCATAATTTTACCGCATGGAATTACGTGACTCTGTATTGGCATGGATGCAGTCGGCACTCTCGGGCCGAGGGACCCTGACTGCGATATATGCAGTTTTTGCCCTGGCCGCGGGGATACAGTCGTATGTCTCTCCCGAAAAGCAATTTACCGAAGGGGGAAAATATTACACCTGCTACAACAATTATGTGATTTTCAGAAATTCGTACATCCACATGGCCGAAGACAGGGACATGTATGTGCAGTATCCGGACGAACAGGGAGACCTGTACAAGTATACACCTACTTTTGCATTGTTTTTTGGCTTGTTTACCATGATGCCCGACTGGCTGGGCCTGTGCCTATGGAACATTCTCAATGCCCTGGTACTTCTGACGGCCATATATCGCCTGCCCGGTTTTACGGTCAGGCAAAAAAACATCATGCTCATCTTACTGCTGCCTGAGCTCATGACCTCCCTTCAAAACGAGCAGTCAAACGGCCTTATAACCGGACTGCTGATCCACGCATTTGTCTGGATGGAGGCGGGGCGACTGTTTCCAGCTGTAATGTCTGTTGTGGCTTCGGCATTTGTCAAGTTGTTTGGCGTTGCCGGTCTGGCGTGGCTGATCTTTTATCCCGGAAGGTGGAAGTCGGCCGTATATACCGTGCTGGCTACCCTCCTGGTTACGAAAGTTATGCCTCACAACTCCGTAGTTTCGGACGTATGCTGGGAGATGACCATTCCGCATCCTACGGGTATTCGGTGATGGGGTGGCTGCACACCTGGTTTGGGCTCGACGGTGGTAAAAATCTGGTCCTGGCCATTGGGGGCATATTGTTGTTGCTGCCTTTTGCACTGATAAATAAGTACAGTATTTACCAGTATCGTTTGTTGCAACTTTGCTCGGTGCTGATCTGGATTGTAATATTTAATCACAAGGCCGAGTCACCGACCTTTGTCATAGCCATGGCCGGAGTAGTCATTTGGTACATGACTATGCCAAAATCCAGGACCAACAATAACTTGCTTGCCCTGGCTTTGATCTTCACATCACTAAGTCCCACGGATATTTTCCCGGCATGGGTCAGACAAAATCTGGTTATTCCCTATACGCTCAAGGCCGTGCCATGTATAGCCATATGGGCTAAGATATGGTATGAGTCGGTTTTTGGTGATTTGCAGCAGTCTTAAATACTGAATCTTATGCCATCTGGCTACAGGATTCAATCCCTTAACTGGCTCAAGTTACAAACTTGCTCCAACAGGAGATTTCTAACCGCACAACGGGTTTAATTTATTATATTTTAGAAATGGAGAAAATTGGATATCTCATAGGATCATTATTTCCAACGGTTTTGAACTTTTCTCTTGTTGTTTTAAACAAGGTCATTGATTCTATATCCAAAAACATTAAATCACCCCCTTTGACTCTAATTTCAATTAAATTCTCGTGCCATGTTTCTCCTCCCCATGAATTTGAATTATTAGTTGAAATTACTTTATATATATCAGTTTTATTTTTTAAATCTACTAAAACAAAGTACTCCTTTTGTTTCTCGCCATCTGTCATGTATGGTACATATTCTTTATCTGGCAGTAAGGTTAAAAAATTATTTCCAGCAAGAATTTCAATCGATACATCCACAGGAAATTGCCTTCGATAAACTTCATTATTCTCCATAGCTTAAAAAGCTTTGAGCCTCCTTCCTAAAATCTTTACCTCTCATGGTCATAGGATCAGATATATCTTCAATGTTTTCTCCATCCACTGCTCCAGGTTTTATGCCTTTCTTTTTACAAATATCTTCTTTGTAGTAGGGATTGTATGCCTGAATATCGAATGTGTTTACCAATTCCTTGTTTTCATTGTAATATTCTATTGTTTCTTCCCATCCTTTTCTATCATTAGATACAATTACAATACCCGGATATCTTTCTAAATATGATAATTTTCTTTCATAGTCTTGCCCATGATAAGCAGCATCTTGCCCTCTTTGCATTTTGCGGGTTCCAATAGTTCTTTCAAAAGGTATTCTTTTATAGTTCTTATCAATAAACCTAAAAGGAATAGTATCGGTCAATGATAGATTAGTTGTATCAAAAGTTTTTATTGATCTATTAAAATCTCTTCTTAATAAAATATCTTGTTGCTCCTTAGGAAGATGGGCAATTGTTTTTTTAAATGATTCTGAGAGCTCTTTTTTTACATGTCTTTCTTCTTGATTTAAACCTTCATTTTTAGATTTAGTCATTTCACTTACTTTGCTTTTGTGAACAACTACATCTTTACCAACCCCACAGCCACTACATCCCACTAAGAAAATGAAGAGTGATAAATGGAGCATGAAAAATAAAAAATGCTTTAAGAATTGAGAAAACAGAGAGTATTTACATATACTTTTATTGTAAAAAGTGTCCGTATTCGATTTTGATTGTTGGAATGCGTGTAGTACCTGAGACAGGGTGGTACACAGCATTGCTGTCCCGATGAGAAGTTTGGATTGAGGTAAAATC
>JAGVTV010000066.1 GCA_019136675.1 Bacteroidota bacterium | reverse complement strand
GATCCTTGCCAGCAGGAGCAGGGTGTCTTTGGGATTTGCCCTTGGATTGTGCAGTTGTGACAGTGCCCTGTGCTTTGAAATGGCTATGACCGGAGCATTTTCAAATTCTTCCGAGGCGATGTATTGCCGCAATCCCGCTGAATCAAGCCTGTTAATTTCAACCATGACGACTTACTGTATTTTTGCCAAAAGGCCATTTTAAAAAATAATAAAGGTATTGTGTTTTAATCACGGTCTCCGCCGAATGACGGGTTGTTTCCATGGGTATTCTCTGGAAATGGTTGATACGGGGATCTGACTTAAGGCCCGCTGTGCCAAATGTGAGGTCAACATCTTTGACCGATTCAAAAAACGTATCCCTGACTCCGTGATCTGTAAAAGGAAATGAAAATAGCCGGGTTTTCTGTCCTGTGACGCGGCAAACCCAATCTACCGAATCCATGGTTTGATCAATTTGTTTTTCAAGTGGCAGGGAGGAGTACAGAGGATGGTCCATGCTGTGGCCTCCGAAAAAAAACCCTGCGGCAGACAATTCGCAGATCTGAGCGGATGCCATATAAGGTTTTTCTGTGTCCATGAATTGTCTGAAGTCAATCTCCATCAGCCCGGCGATATGGTCAATTTTGTGCGTATCACCGATTGTCAGCTTTTTGAGCATGGTGATAAAACTGTTGGTGCCTTCATTACGGTAATCAGTGGGAAGGGTCTTGATTATTTTCGGCCGACTAAGTATTTTTTCGATAATAAGATTGACTTTATACCTGTAAAAGAGGTTTTTATTATCTGCAAATGACGGATTAATAAAGCAGGCAGCTCCGACTCCCCTTGAAGCCAGGATAGGGGCTGCAGCATGGTAAAACGACGACAATCCGTCATCAAATGTAATGAGGAAGCCAGGTCCGCTGAATTTTTTACCTCTTTGTACAGCTTCCAGCAAGTCATCAACCGAAAGGGGCCTGAAATGCTTCATATAAAAGTCCAGGTCCTCACAAAACTGCTCTGTGCTGCGTACATGGAAGGAGTGCCTTAAATGGGGTTGCGGTGTATCAGATACTGCATGGTAGAAGGGTAAAATCACCTTTTGGCCAGTGACATTGATCAGCGTGGGTATGCTCAAAACCCTGCCCGGGCCCGCTGCCATGGAATACAGCAAACTTCCTGCAGCCATACCGGATCTCAGATCTTTTCAAAAATAACCTCCCCTGTCATATCAGCAGGAACAGACAGTCCCATTATCCCCAGTATGCTGGGTGCCAGGTCTCCCAGTTTGCCGTTCCGGACACGGTATGTGCTTTTATCCACCCCGGGACCGGTTAGGATAACAGGAACCGGATTGGTTGTATGAGCCGTATTTGGGGATCCGTCCGTGTTGACCATTACATCAGAGTTGCCGTGATCCGCTATGATTACAGCATAATAACCGTGACTGGTCATGGTTTTCATCAGCCTGCCCAGACAAGTGTCAACCGTCTCAGCAGCCCTGACGGCCGCATCAAAGACCCCGGTATGGCCCACCATGTCGGTATTGGCATAATTGAGGCAAATGAAATTGGGTTTGCTCCCGTCAATGTAGCTGATCAGTTTGTCTGTGATCTCGACAGCACTCATTTCCGGCTGCAGGTCATAAGTAGCCACTTTCGGTGACGGGACCATAATCCTGTCTTCCCTGTTAAATTTTTCTTCCACGCCGCCATTAAAGAAAAAGGTCACATGGGGATATTTTTCGGTTTCAGCTATCCTGACCTGGCTGAGCCCGGCCTCACTGATGACCTGACCGAGGGTATTGGTCAGGTTTTCCTTTTCGAAAATCACTTTTATGCCCTTAAATGACTGGTCATAGTTTGTGAAGGTTACGTAATGGAGATTCATCCTGTGCATATCAAATTCAGGAAAATCCCTCTGCGTGAGAACCTCTGTCAATTGTCTGGGACGGTCAGTCCTGAAATTGAAAAAGATAACCACATCTCCCTCTTGGATCGTGAAATCACCCGGGCTCAGGCTCTCATCATATAGCGGCTCCATAAACTCATCAGTGATACCCTTGTGGTACAAATTACTTACACCCTGCAGGAGGTCACCGACAGGATAACCCACCCCTTTTACAAGGAGGTCATAGGCTTTTTTAACTCTTTCCCATCTCTTGTCCCGATCCATGGCGTAGTACCTTCCTATGACAGTGGCCAGTTTTATCCTTGTGCCTTGTATCCGGTCTATGACCTCACGCAGGTACTTTTTGCCGGCCCTGGGATCCGTATCTCTTCCGTCAAGGAATGCATGGATCCTGACTTCCACGCTGTAGTGGCTAAGCAGATCGCAGAGACCCGCCAGATGAGCCGTGTGCGAATGGACCCCTCCGTCAGAAACAAGTCCCAGCAAGTGGATTTTCTTGCCATGGCTGACTGCATATTGTACGCTTTCTGTAAAGACGGGATGTGACTGCAACTCATTTTCTCTGACAGCCTTGTTGATCCTGGCCAGCTCCTGGTATACTACCCTGCCGGCACCGATGTTCATATGCCCTACCTCAGAATTTCCCATCTGGCCCTCAGGAAGCCCTACCTCCTCGCCAAAAGTAGTAAGCGTAGCATTTGGAAATCTTTCCAGCAAGCCGTCTATTTCAGGTGTTTCAGCGGCCTCGATGGCACTTACCCTGGGATTGTGATTGATGCCCCATCCGTCCAGGATGATCAGAGCCAGGTTTTTCATATTACTTTGTTTAATAAGGGTTTAACAAAAAATGAGCCATCTCAGGTCTTTTTTGTCTTGTGAAAGCTTATGTTTAATCAAAAATTAACACTTCTCTGAAACTAAATGATCCTAAAAATCCGTTACAAATGCTGTGCAAACTTATGATATTTATATTTGCATTAGATTTTTTTTAAAAACAAAACCAAACCGACGTGTTTAAGCAATTTTTGACTATCTTTTTTCTGGGCTTTGCTTATGTTGTTTCGGCACAGAACGAAAATACCTTTTTCACCGCTCTGAAAAATAGCGATACGGCATCCATGGAGATATTCATGGAGGACAATCTGGATTTTTGCTTGTTTGAGGATCAACAGATTCTGACCAAAAAGGTCGCATTGGGCAAGCTGAAAGAATTTTTACAAACCCACAAGGTCACTGCTGTAGAAGTAATGCATAAAGGCACTTCCAAGGACAAATCTTCACAATATAAAGTGGTAAAACTGGTCACGCCCAGGGAGACCTTCAGAATGTTTGTATACTCATCCGGTGATATCGGAGCCAGAACAATCAAGGAAATAAGGATAGATAAATTTTAAGAGCATCAGTTTTTTCTGTCCGTAAAAAAGTGGACCAGCCTGATCAGAGACTCCCTTGCCTGACTCTGCGGAAAAGACTCCAAGATTTGCAGGGCTTCGTTTTTATACCTTACCATGGCTTCATGGGCATATTCTATACCGCCTGATGCCTTGACAAACTTAATAACCTCCTCCACTTTTACTTCATTCTGGCTGTCGTTTTTTATGTGGTTGATCATCCGGTTTTTTTCCTGTCTGCCTGCCTGATTAAGTGCATAGATCAGCGGCAGGGTCATCTTTTTTTCCTTTATGTCTATACCTGTTGGCTTGCCGATATAATCCTCCCCATAATCAAACAGGTCATCCTTGATCTGGAAGGCAATTCCGACCATTTCACCAAACTTCCACATCGTATCTTTAATTTCAGGGTCATCGGTGGCAGAGGAGGCACCTGATGAGCAGGCAGCAGCTATGAGTGTGGCCGTCTTTTGTCTGATGATTTCAAAGTATACCTTCTCGTCTATATCGAGTTTTCTTGCCTTTTCTATCTGCAGCAGTTCGCCCTCCGCCATTTGGTTGATGGCTTTTGAGACAATATGCAGATGGCCGTAATTACCGGTTTCTAGGGCTATGTTCATGCCCTTTGACAATAAAAAATCACCCACAAGCACAGCGATCTTGTTTTTCCAAAGGGCGTTTACGGAAAAGAACCCCCGCCTCTCATAGGACTCATCCACCACGTCATCATGTACCAGTGTGGCGGTGTGCAGCAATTCAATCAGTGAGGCTGCCACATAGGTGGAGTCGCGAATCTCCCCACAAAGTTTTGCACATAAAAAAACCAGGATTGGCCTGACCTGCTTGCCTTTTTTCTGCACAATATAGTACATGATTTTATCAAGCAGCGGCACAGAACTCTTCATGGAGTCCTTAAACCTTTTTTCAAACTCTCGGAGTTCTGAGTTTATCGGCTCTTTTATTTGTTCCAGCTCTGCGGCCATATGGGTATGGAATGCAAGAAATTTTGCACAAGATAGTGCAAAACATCCTTTGACAAAGTACGAGGTCAATATTTCTTTCCTTACCTCTGACCAGGCTTATTTGTAAAAGGCATTTTTTGTCAAACTAAATTCGCCATATTGATAAATGATAAAATAAAATTATAATTTTGCACGGGCTTTGAGCCCAAACGTTAAGTCAATACCAGTTAAAGTATTTTGGATTGTTTGAAATTTTCCGAAAAAATCTTTTTATAGGCAACCTTTTATTGCTGCCCTATACTTTTTTAATCAGAATCAGCAGTCTGGTCAATCCGGTATCACATGCCAAGGGACAAGATTCAGGTCTTTTGTCTGACCTTGTTTTTGCCGCAATACCTGACGCACTGGCCCAAAATATCGTGGCCAATGTATTAATATTCATACAGGCACTTCTTATCAACCACATTTTTACAAAAAACCATTTTTCAAGGGAATCCACTCTTTTCACAGGGGCTCTGTATATTCTTTATTGCAGCATTATGGCTGAAAACAATCTGCTGACTCCGGCCCTGATAGGCAATACATTCCTTATTCTGGCATTGATGTACCTGTTAAATACCTACAAGGTGCCGATAGCCACAGCATCAATCTTCAATACGGGTTTTATGCTGGCTGTGGCAGCGGAATTTTATATTCCCAATTTTTTTTACCTCTTGTTTGGTGTGGTCGGTTTGCTGATCCTGAGATCCTTTAAAGTCCTGGAGAAGCTTCAGTATTTAATAGGGTTTGTAATCCCTTACTTTCTGGTATTTACGTACAAATACTGGTATGGCATCCCTTTTGCCGATCTGAATTTCCTGACGAAAGTATTCTTCAGGGTACCGGATATCAGTTCTGACAACCTAATAATCTTTTACATCACCTTTGGAGTTCTTATGGCAAGTGTTTTGTTTTCAGGGCTGAGTTACGGTGCGATGGGGTCAAAAAAGAGCATTCAGGTGCAAAAGAAGGTTGACATTATATACTGGTCCATGCTGTTCTGCCTTGTATCATTCCTTGTTTTCCGGACCAATGGTACAGGCCACCTGCTAACCCTCTCGATACCCCTTGCGGTCATCATTGGTACGTTTGTCAGCGAAAACAGGAACATACTGTTGCATGAGCTTTTGCACATAGTCATAGTGGCCCTTATACAAGTGGCAAGTTTCAGACTTATCGGCTTTTAACATTGGCTGGTTAAACTTTTATTAAAGGTAACTCCGGTAACCTATCTTTTGTAAAAATGGCATATCTTTGTGGGCAATTTGATTAAATTTAACACATTAAACGTTATAAATAATTATAATATGACAAAAATTCCTTTGATTTTCCTTTTTTTTGCATGGGTATCAGGGGCAATTGGCCAAAAGACATCGCCTGTAAGTTGGAAATTTGACATAAAAATGATCAGCAATGCGGAGGTGGAAGTGATTGCTACCGCTGACCTCGCCAAAGGGTGGGTTACATACAGCCAGTTTACAGATCCTGAGGGTCCCATTCCAACGGAGTTTGTTATTGGCGATCAGAAAATAGATTTTGAAGAAAAGACCAAACCCATCAAAGAACTTGACGAGATGTTTGGTGTAGAGGTGATTAAATTTAAATCCCAGGCAATTTTTGTAAAAAAAATCCCTGTACCTGCCAGCGGCAAGGTAGAAGGTTATGTGACCTATATGACCTGTGACGGCAGCAGATGTCTGCCGCCAGTGGATGCAAATTTCAGTATTAATGTAAAGTGACGGATATCTAAAGTGCCCATATGAAACCATTTATTTTTATCATAACCATTCTGGTAGGTCTTGCCGGAACCGCATACGGACAAATATTTAAGCCTGTTAAGTGGAAATTTGAATCGGAACATGTATCCGGTGATGAATATATCCTAAAATATACGGCGACCATAGACAAAGGCTGGACAGTCTATTCCCAATACACATCAGACGAAGGCCCTGTGCCCACCTCCATTAATTATGAAAAGGCGGAGGGTGCTAAAATGGTGGGTAAAGCAAATGAGTCCGGTGCCAGAAAGGAAGGCATGGATGCCTATTTCGGTGTCAATGTAATAAAATTCACATCTGACAAGCCGTTTGTCATTACACAGAAGGTCAAGGTGACCGATCCGTCAAAGCCCCTGACCGGCTATCTGACATTCATGGCGTGTGATCACGAAAAATGCCTGCCGCCCTCTGATGTAGATTTCAGCTTCAGCTTTCCGGCCGCATCAAAAACCACTCCGGGTACTACGATAAAGGCCACGGAAAAAGAAAGCACACCAGCTGTTGTGGTAAAAGACGCGGAAACAGCCAGTGTACCTGCTAAGGAGATAGTTAAGGAAACACTGACCACAATTTCAAGTGAATTTGTTGGGGCAAAGATCTCCGGAACGACCATCGACCAGAAGATTGCAAGCCTGAATGAAACCTATAAAAACCCTATAAGCAATTGCAGTGCACCGGAAAAGAAAAAGGAGGGGTGGTTCTCCACTTTTGTTTTTGGCTTTATCGGCGGCCTTCTGGCTTTGCTTACCCCTTGTGTGTTCCCTATGCTGCCTATAACCATCAGCTTCTTTACCAAAGACACAAAACGCAAAGGATGGGTTAACGGGCTGATATACGGTCTCTCCATCATAATAATTTATGTAGTGATAGGCTTATTGATTTCAAAATTGCTCGGACCACAGGCCCTGAACAATCTATCCACAAACTGGATAGCCAATACCCTGTTCTTCCTGATATTTGTAGCCTTTGCCATATCCTTTTTTGGGTATTATGAGATAACCCTCCCTAGCAGCTGGAGTACCGGCAGTGATCGTCTGGCTGACCAGGGTGGTATCTTGGGTATATTTTTTATGGCCTTCACTCTGGCCCTTGTATCCTTTTCATGCACAGGACCGATTATCGGCACCGCCATCGTTCAGGCAGCTACCAATAATGACAACCTGGGCCCTTTTCTAGTCATGCTGGGATTTTCTACGGCCCTGGCTCTTCCTTTCGGCCTTTTTGCTGCCTTTCCTGCATGGCTCAATTCACTTCCCAAGTCGGGCAGTTGGATGAATTCCGTTAAGGTGGTGTTGGGATTTCTTGAATTGGCATTGGCCTTTAAATTCCTGTCAGTGGCAGATATGACCAGCGGGTGGGGTATCCTTAAATATGAGCTTTTTATGGCTTTGTGGGTATTGATCTTTCTGGGTATGGCATTGTATCTGTTTGGTTTTATAAAATTTCCTCACGACAGCCCCGTTAAAAAACTGGGACCTGTGCGTCTGGCATTCGGAGTGATGGCAGCTGCTATGGTACTGTACCTGGCTTCCGGGTTCAGAATTAACTCAGAAACGCATAATTACAATGCCCTTAAGCTCATGAGTGGTCTGGCACCACCGGCAAACTACAACTTTTTCCTGAAGGAAATTGAGGTAGGCCAGGATGTTAAATCCAAATACCCTTCCTATACAAAGTGTGCCAATAACATCAACTGCTTTAAGGATTACTATGAAGGGGTAAAGTTTGCCAAGGAAGCCAAAAAGCCTATTATGATAGATTTTACAGGCTATGGCTGCGTCAATTGTCGCAAGACTGAAGAACACATATGGGTAGATCCCAGGATAAAAAGCATACTCAATGACTCGCTTGTACTCATCAGCCTGTATGTAGATGATCGTAAAAAGCTTGACAAAGAATTCTACTCTGAACTGAGTGGTATAAATATCCGGAATATAGGCAACAAGTGGACAGATTTTCAGGTAGTCAATTTTGACCAGAACTCTCAGCCGCTGTATGTACTTGCCACTCCCGACCAGAATGTAATCAGCTCGCCCAGGCCGTATGTGGACAATGTAGAAGGATACCTTGACTTTTTAAGATGTGGTCTTGATCACGCCAGAAAAGTCAGCAGCTCAGGCGGAGCAAATTAAACTTATTGCTTACCTTCGTAACACAATATATATTCCGGATGAAATACTTTTTACTTTTAATGGTGCTTCCGCTTGTGACAGGCTGCAGTAAGTCTACCTCCACAGAAGACCAGTTTGCGACAGACATCAAGCTTATAGAAGATTACATAAGTGCCAGGGGACTCAATGCCTCCAAAACACCAGACGGCATATATTATGTCATAGAGGAACCAGGTTCGGCCGATAAACCAAAGATTACTTCTCAGGTTACGGTGACCTACAAAGGTTACTTCCTTGACGGTGTATCATTTGACGCGGCCACTAAAGCCAAGTTTCCTTTGTACTCAGTCATTCAGGGCTGGCAGATAGGCATACCCAAATTTGGTAAGGGAGGTAAAGGTATACTGCTCATACCGTCAAAGTATGGCTACGGCACCAGTCCGGTGGGCGGAAGGACATCAGCTGTCCTTGCATTTGACATCGAGCTGATCGATTTTTGACCCTGAAGCGATGAAGGCTTACCTTCTGTGCCTGACAATGGCAATGGGCTGCACTGCAATGTTTTGCTGTACTGACCCCACACAGGGAGAGGAAGAGGACATCCTGAAATATGTAAACACCTATGGGCTCAATGTAACTGATACCCTGGGCCTGAAGATAGAATTCGCAGGTGTAGGCAATCCTGACCGGCCAGTTGAAACCTCAGTAGTCGAGATCACTTATATCGGAAAATATCTTGACAATACAATCTTTGACAAATCCCCCGCTGACCAGACCGCAAAACTAAAAGTCAGCAGCCTCATACCCGGGCTGCAGGCCGGAATAAGACTTTTTGGCAAGGGTGGTACAGGCACCATAATCGTTCCCTCTGCGTCGGGATACGGCGGCAATCCCCCCTTTGGTGTCAGAAAAAATGCGGTATTAGTATACGAATTTACACTTATAGATTTCTGATCCGAATTCCGGCAGTTGTTATCCGGTATGTTAGGGCTCACCTGCTCCTGCAATGAGCAAAATATGTATTTATTTGATCCGGTTAGGGCTTTAAATAATCAGGGTTTGGCAGGCCGCTGCATTAAATAACCTGTGCTTATGACCACATAAAAACAAATATTGTTTAAGTATATTGACAATAACATTAAACAAAACTACCTTTGTACTATAAACCTAACTAAAGATGTCAACACTCGAATTTAACAAGAACCTCGACCTGCTGCAGGAACCGTTACATGCTTTTGCCTATAGCCTTACTAAAAATACGGAAGATGCCAAGGACTTATACCAGGAGACTGCATACAGAGCCATAAACAACAGGGATAAGTTTATGGAAGACACCAATTTTAAGGCATGGACCTTTACCATAATGAAAAACATATTCATCAACAATTACAGAAAGAAGGTAAGGTCAAATACAATGCTTGATGCTACGGAAGGAAACTTTTTCCTGAACAGCGGCGGCGAAAAAGTACAAAATGAAGGAGGCAGAAATATGCTGATGAAGGAACTCCAGCTTATGATTGGTATGTTGGATGATTCGGTAAGAAAACCTTTTTTGATGCATTATGAGGGCTTCAAATACCACGAAATAGCCGAAGAACTTAATCTTCCTCTGGGGACCGTCAAAAGCAGGATATTCTTTGCAAGAAAAACATTAAAGGACAAGATTGGCAAATTATATGGTGACCTTTACCTGATAAGGTCAATGTCAGCCTGACATACTGTTTGTTTTATTGGGACGTCAATCAGCTGTCATTCAGCTATTTGTTTATATGAAGCTAAATTTTAGCAATTCTTTAACATTTGTGGATTGGATAATCCTTGATTATTGTTGAGGATTATTGTACATTTGTTGTAACAAAATCTACCCTTATGTCCACAGTGGAGTTTGATAAAAAGTTTGAAGTACTGACTGATTCGCTAAATGCTTTTGCATACAATCTTACCAAAAATACCGAGGACGCACGAGACTTATACCAGGAAACAGCAATAAGAGCCATCACAAACAGGGACAAGTTCAGGCCTGATACTAATTTCAAGGCATGGACTTTTACCATCATGAAGAATATTTTCATAAACAATTACAGGAAAAAGGCAAAGTCAAATACAATCATTGACTCAACCGACAACCTGTACTTCATTAATTCCGGAAGCGTAGCCATTGAAAATGATGCATCAAGGAACATTTTGATGGATGAGCTCAATGCCATGATAAATTCACTGGAAGACAGTATCAGAATTCCGTTTGTCATGCATTACGAAGGCTTTAAATACCAGGAAATTGCGGATGAATTCAAGTTGCCATTGGGCACAGTTAAAAGCCGCATCTTTTTTGCAAGGAAAGCCCTGAAGGAAATGATCAAGGAGAGTTACGGTGATTATTCGCTGGTAAGGTCTATGTCTGCCTGAGGCAAGACATTTAGTAATCAAATCAGAAGGAGGCCGGCATTTGTTGTCAGCCTCCTTTTTTATTTTTGTACGATGATGTATCTATCACTTAAATCTGTAAACGGCAGTGTCCGCTGAAATGAACATTACCCCTCAGAAGTTTGCTGTACGCCTTGTAGAATGGCGGCGTCAAAATCCCCGTGAATTGCCGTGGAAAATGAGTCGTGATCCATATATGGTATGGGTATCTGAGATCATCCTCCAGCAGACCAGGGTGGCCCAGGGCACTCCATATTTCCTGAGATTTTTAGCGGCATTTCCTGA
>JAGVTV010000238.1 GCA_019136675.1 Bacteroidota bacterium | reverse complement strand
ATGAGCCTGACTCTTGCAGTTCCTGATTTGCCATCATACGTATTGTAGTACGCCCAGTCAAAGAAGGTTACCTCGATTTTATGCCCATCATAAAAATCATCGTACATCTCTATATTACTGATCTTTCCATAACTCTGTGAATGTCTCTTTAGCACTATATTGGCAAAATAAACGGAATCTGGCCCCTTGCCAATGGAATAGAATTTACAAAAAGTTTCATTTTTGACATAGTAATCCGTTAAATCTTCCCTTCCCCTGTAAGCCTCGATGACTACATAATGCTTGACTTTAAATTGTGTAAAATTTGTCGGATCATAAGGGCCGAATATATGTAATAACAGGATGTACCAGAGCATTTATTTGGTTTGACTGACTGACAGTTGAGAAATATCTTATTTTAACCACTTCCTGACCCCTCCGTGGTGTGAGCATGTGCCGCGTCTGTTTTTGCTTCGGGAATATGTGCCATCACGGCATTGTGCGGTAGCCCCTGAAGGTGGATTTTTGGCAGCTGCAGGTCCGGCAACTCTCTGGCCGTCTGCATTTATGTAAGAACGTGATGATTGTCTGCCGGGTCTGTTTTGGTAATTTTCATAGGTATGAGGGTCGGCGGTGCCCGGTCCTTTCCCGGCATACCGCAAATAATTATATACTACTCCTGCACCTGATACGGCCTCTGCCGTCTCTTTATCAGGAACCGGCCGGCTCAGGTCAGCACCTTGCCTGTTTGTAAAAGCATAGGCAATACATAAATAAACAAAAATATGAATAAACCTCATAAATGTGAGCGTGGCAAATGAGTTAATGAATAATTTTGGCAGCCCAGCTCAGGGTATGCCTGTTTTTTTGAGGTGATACAAAAGTAATGCTCTTGCCGGCAGGCGTCAAGTTTTTGCAACCTTGCAATTGGTGAACCTTCGCCCGGATTATACTATAGATTTTGGTTATGAGGGTTTTGTAAATATTAGCTTAATATCTGACACGCAGATCCAGCAGTTCTCTTGGCAGGTTTATCCTGAATTCACCGCCCCTTATGCCCTGGATTTGGTAGTGCGGAGCCAGTTCCGGGCCCATGGTACTGAGGATTGTCTTATTGATCTTTGATTTTTTCTGGCTGAAATGGCCGCTAAGAGGGTCCACCAGGCTACTGATGTTTGCCTCTACCTTTTCCTGGTTGTCTGTCTGGCAAATGGTATGGTAGATTGCTGCAAGCTCCTCCCTGTAATTACTCAGGTCTTTTACCCGTATCCCTTCGGTGTATTTAAGCAACAATAAATATAAGGCAGAAAACAAAGGGTATAATCTGATTTCTATCCCCATATCGGGCAACAAAAAACGAGGCCCTTTCTCCACCACCAGAGTGCAGGGGTCAGCTGGCTGTTTGGCTGTAACCCGCCCCAGGATTCCTTTCCTGACATGCTCAAAAATGTCAAAAGCCTGTTTTACAAATTTGCCGTCAATTCCTTCCTGTTGTATTTTTTTATGGCAACTCTCACAAATATCGGCTGTCCTCAACTTGAGCATCACCTGGTGCTTGTCCATGCATAGGTCGTTGATACAGCCTTTGGGTACTTCATGCACAAATTCATTGGGTATACTTATATTGTCAATACACATCAGTGCCTGCACGATGTTTTCTGTCACCTGGTACGCAATCGGATATCTGGGATCAGCAGAGGTAAAATGATGCCAGTCGCCTGCGTGTACAAATATGTTCCTTCTGCTGCAATGGCTAAACCAGTTGAGGGCATTTTTCCTCATGGTCAGCAATACGACAAAGTCGCCATCAGGAATATTTTTTTCTTTCCTGAAGTGGTCACACAATAAAAAAAGCTCCTGCCAGCTGAGAGGCACTGAACGGTCTTTATCAAAGACTTTCTTTTTATCTTCCATAGTATGCTGAAATCTGTATTCAGGCCAGTACTTGTTGAGGAAAGGAAATTGATTTGGGTCAAATGCATAATCATCGCTTAAGAAAACTGCAGGCCCCGCATGGCCGGCGAGTAATTCATGCACATCCTTCATTGATTCCGGCTGTAGTTCCGGCGTTTTGATCAGATAAATTTTCATCCTGTCCGATGTAATTAGTGCCAAATATAGTAAGTAATAAATTAAATATCATATATCTTCTTCCTCTAAAGAATATCAATGGCATCAATACTGTAAAACACTCCAGCCA
>JAGVTV010000095.1 GCA_019136675.1 Bacteroidota bacterium | reverse complement strand
TTCCGTATCTTTGTACGGATGTATTTGTATCCGGATTACATGCAAAAATACCTTACTCCTGTCCAAGGCATCTTCCTCCGCAAACTATTGCTAGCAGATGCTGACGAAGTACGGAATCTGATTTTTTCAGTACTGGAAGAGTATAACCTCCATCCTGAGCCCGGTGCTACGGATGCTGATTTGTATGAGGTAACAAGGTTTTATCCGGACGGCAGGTTTTGGGTAATGGTGGATGAATCTGATAACATCAAGGGCAGTGCAGCCTTGTACAAGATGGACTCAAACACTGCCGAACTGAGAAAAATGTATTTCCATCCTTCCCTTAGAAACCAGGGTCTTGGACGGTGGCTGATGTCTTTTATTTTGCACGAAGCCGTCAAAGCCGGCTACAAAACCGTTTGCCTCGAAACCGCTACAGTGCTCAGGGAAGCCAGAAAACTGTACACAGGGTTTGGGTTTGTGGAGCAGCCTGGTGATTGTCACTCTGCCCGGTGTGACCTGAAAATGTCCCTGGACATTGCCACACAGAATACCGAAGTGATAAAACATTTTCCGGAAGTCCGTTGGACCGATTCGGGTGATGAGGATTTCCGGGAGCTCGTTTGCCGGCTTGATCAGGAGCTGGCAGTCAGGGACGGTGACGAACATGCTTTTTATCACCAATACAACAAGATAGACCAGATAAAAAATGCACTTGTACTGCTGGTCGACGGTCGGCCTGTGGCTTGCGGAGCGTTTAAGCCTTACGACGATACTACCGCGGAGGTCAAACGTATGTATGTCCTTCCGGAACACCGGCAAAAAGGCTATGCTGCCAGGGTTTTGTGCCTGCTGGAGTTGTGGGCCGCAAGACTTGGGTATGGCCGTTGCATCCTCGAAACAGGTAAACGTCAGCCTGAAGCCATTGCCCTGTACAGAAAAAACAACTATCAGCTGATGAAAAATTTTGGCCAGTACGAAGGAATTGATAACAGTGTGTGCTTTGAAAAAATCCTGTAAATTTCTTGCTTTTCTGATTTAAACCAAAATTATAAAATTAAGCATTTTTATATAGTATAAATATTTAATATCAGTAATCTTCCAGACCGGGCTATATTTTTAGGACATTGAACTAAAACAAACAATAAAATTTAATTTATCAAAAAGTGTATTGTAACTTTATTCTGTTGGCTTAAGTAGGAGATAAAACTTAATTTTAGCTGTCAAGGGGGACTTGCCAATATATGGCGGAAGGTGCATTTTAGCTTAAAAATAATATTTGGCACGTATTTTGAATATTAATAATATATCTCATTCCAAGAACATATCAACTCCTAGGGTCTAACGTGGTCATAGGGGTTTTTTTATTTTTATATCTTTGCGGGATATATCTGAACAAATATAGAATTAGTTTTGCGGGTATGTATTAACAGCCCTAAATCACAATCCTGAGATATGAACAACCTGACCTATCTGCTGGCACTTGAATGGAAAAAATTCTACAACAATTCGGTGTACAGGTCATTGATGCTGATTTATTTTTTGCTTTCGCCAGTTATGATTTTTCTTGGCAAGGACATCCATAAGTACATCCCTGTGCTGGTGCAAAACTCATCCGTCTTTTATGAATTTCCGACTGTATGGGACTATCAGGGTTATGCCGGCAACTGGATGGCCTCCCTGTGTCTGGGGTTTTTGGCTATCCATCTAGTGACGTCTGAGGTCAGTAACCGGACCATGCGGCAAAATATCATCTCAGGCTTGACCAGAAAAGAATACTTCCTTTCGAAACTATTTCACATACTGGCCATTTCAGCTGCGGCCACCACGTTATACGCCATCTCATCCATATTGATTGGGATAATACATACAGATGGATTTGACCTTGAGCTTATCCTCGATAATAATTGGGCTATAGCCAGATTTTTCCTTATGTGTTTTGCTTATATGGCTTTTGGTTTGATGCTGGCGTTTTTGATCCGCAGAGGTTTTCTGACCCTCATGACCTACTTCTTTTACGTGTTTGCCCTGGAGACTATATTTATGGCCGTTCATGTGTATTATCTCAAAAACTCAAGCAGAAATTTCTGGCCTATGAATACCATAGAGGACCTGATGCCATTGCCACTATACCGGCTCCCTGATTTTTTTGTCAGCACAGAATATGACTTTAATATTCTGCTAAGCTATAAGACGGCAG
>JAGVTV010000174.1 GCA_019136675.1 Bacteroidota bacterium | reverse complement strand
CATAAACTCTCAGTGCAAATGTGCAGGAATCTTGCAGGATACAGATAATGATGGTACGTGTGATGCACTGGACGTGTGTCCGCAAGGCCCTGAGCCCGGCACTCCGTGCGATGATTTAAATCTTGAAACAAGCAATGATATGATCCAACAAGATTGTACTTGTAGTGGAATTTCTGCCATTTCGGATGCGAATGGTAAAACCGTCATATACCCAAACCCCTTTTCTGAGGGATTTTATTTTAAAGAAATAGACATAACCAAATGCAGAATAATTTATCCTGTTCAAAAGGATCTCGAAATTGACATTGTTAATAGATATGTAAAAATTGGTCCATTCTTGCCCTCCATACTGATTATAGAAATTACCGATAACTTAGGAAAAACACATATCCATAAAGTTATAATAAAGGAATAGGCCACTCTTTATCAGGTTCTTATTCTTAGACTGCGATGGTTAAAGGTCATTATTTTAGGCTTTTACCCAATGTCATTTAATTGACAAATGGGTTTAATTTTAACTTGATAGAGCCAACCTTAATTTGCTAAAATCCGGAATTTAATCAAATCCCCTTGACTTATTGTAAAAAATACGCTATCTTTATTTTTTTTTAAGCCGCTGTACACCTGGCGTTGAACGTTAACGGTTTTTTTGGTGTTTAAGAGGTTTACTTTACTGAAAACAAGGCTTTTTTAGATAAACGAAGCAACAGGAATTAATAAAGGATGAGTGTAAAAAGCAGCAATTATGACCAGCTTATCAGCAAGCTGGATGAGTTTATAAGAAAATACTACATAAACAGGCTGATAAAGGGCATCTTGTACACGACAGGTACAGTGCTGGGTCTTTTTCTCCTCTTCAACGTGCTGGAATACCAGTTTTATTTCAGTACGATGGTGCGTAAGTTTTTCTTCTTTTCGTTTATAGGGGCCTCACTGGCCGCCCTTGGTTTTTGGTTGATCGATCCGCTGGTCAGATACTTCAGGCTTGGCAGGACCATTAGCCACGAGGATGCTGCCAGGATCATAGGTGACCATTTCGGTGATGTAAAAGACAAACTCCTCAACATCCTCCAACTTAAGAAGCAGGAATCACTCGAAAGTCATTCCGCCCTCATCGAGGCCAGCATAGAGCAAAAAACAAATAGCATCCGTCTTGTACCTTTTCAGGCAGCCATAGACCTGGGCAAAAACCGCCGGTATCTGAGATATGCGTTGCCTCCATTCCTCCTGTTACTGATACTGCTGTTTGCAGCCCCCAGCATACTGAAAGAAGGAACCACCCGCATCATCAACAACAGCCGGAAATACTCCAAGGCGGCACCTTTTAGCTATCAGGTAGACCAGGACAAGCTGAAAGTAGTACAATATCAGGACTATACCCTGCAGGTAATCACCGAGGGACAGGTGGTACCAAACGAAGTATTTGTTATCATCGACGACTTCCCGTACAAAATGCAAAAGGATTCGGCAGGCGGATTCAGCTACGTATTCAGAAATGTCCAGAAGGATATGCAGTTTAGCCTCCAGTCGGGCACCGTGGAGTCTCAGGTGTACGACCTGGATGTGCTAGAAAAACCCTACCTCACTGATTTTACCGTCGAGCTGGTATATCCCGGCTATGTAGGCCGAAAAAATGAGATCGTCCAGAATACTGGCGACCTGTCTGTACCGGAAGGGACCAGGATCACATGGCTCTTTGATGCCGCCCAGACAGATGATATAAGCCTGGAGTTTGGCGATAAGGCACAAGTCGTCTCCGCAGATAAAAAAGGCGACAATAAGTACAGGTATGCCAAAAAGGCTGTAAAGGATGAGACATACAAACTCTTTCTTTCAAACCAGCACATACGCAAATCAGACAGCCTGGTGTACAATATCAGTGTGATCAGAGACCAGTTCCCGGGTATTGCAGCCGAAAAAGTCACTGACAGTCTGGACAATAATATCGTGTACTTCTTAGGCACCGCCTCAGATGATTACGGACTTATCTCACTTTCGTTCAATTATACCATCACAAAACAAAACGGCAAACAAATGCCTGTGCAGACGCAAAAACTGCAAAAGCAGGATGGCCGTGAGATACAGTTTGACCATGTGGTCGATATAAGAAAGCTAAGCCTGGAGCCGGGAGACCAGATTTCCTTCTACTTTGAGGTGTATGACAATGATGCTGTCAATGGTTCCAAGCCGGCCAAAACATCCGTCATGACCTATCAGCGACCTACCCTCGAGGAAGTCAAAATGAAGGAAGAACAAAATGACGAAGCCATCAAGGACGAACTCAGGGATGCCCTCAAAAAGATGGATAAACTCCAGGAAAACATGAGGAAACTCAGGGAGAAACTTCTCCAGGACAAGCAACTGGACTGGCAGGAAAAAAAGGAACTGGAAAAGATCCTCGAAGAGCAGAAAAAACTCCAGGAACAGATAGAAAAAGCCAAGGAAAAACTGGAGGAAAACATGAAAAACCAGGAGGAATTTCAGACTCAGCCTGAGGAGATACAGCAGGAACAGGAAAAACTTCAGGAGTTATTTGAAAAAGCAACCGATCCTGAGACCAAGGAACTTATGGACAAAATCCAGGAACTCCTGCAGGAACTCGAAAAAGAGGATGCTGTGCAGATGCTGGAGCAGTTTGAAATGAAAAATGACACCAAAGAAAAGGAGCTGAACAGAATGCTCGAACTGTACAAGCAGCTCGAGATGGAAAAGCAGGTTAAGGACCAGATCAAAGACCTCAACAAGCTGGGGGACGACCAGGAAAAACTGGCTGAGCAAACAGAAAAAAAACAGCTCACACCTGAAGAACTTAAAAAACTCCAGGAGGACCTCAACAAAAGGATGGAGGACCTTAAAAAGAAACAGGAAGAACTGGAGAAAAAGAACAAGGAACTGACTCCTCCCAAAGACATGGGCGAAAAAAACAAGGAGAAGATGGACGATGCCTCTCAGGATATGGAACAGAGCAAAAAGGAGCTGGACAAAAAAGATACCAACTCGGCTTCCAAATCCCAGAAAAAGGCAGCCAAAAAGATGAAGCAACAGGCCAGTGACATGGAGTCATCTATGGAAGGCGGGGATTCGGACAAGGCCGGTGAGGACATCAAAACCATCAGGCAGCTGCTCGAAAACCTGGTGACAGTATCGTTTGACCAGGAGAAGCTGTATAACGAGATTTCACCCAATATAGCCAACACACCTGCTTACCCTGAAGCCATCCGCAGACAGTTTAAGTTATCCGGTGACTTTAAGGTCATTGAGGATACCCTGGTGGCATTGAGTAACCGTAATTCGGACATCGAGTCGTTTGTCATGGACAAGGTAGCCGAGATAAAATACAATATGAAGGAAGGCATAAAAGAACTGGAGGAAAGGATGTTACCTCAAGGCCGCGAAAACCAACGCCGCACCATGAAAAACATCAACGACCTCGCACTAATGCTCAACGAATCATTGGAAAAGGCCCAGAAAAAAGGTTCGGGGGCTCCTGGCGGCGGTTCCTGCGACAAGCCCGGAGGTACCGGTAAAGGCAAAGGAGGCAAAGATGGCAAAGTGCCCATGGATAAAATCACGGAGGGCCAGCAGGGCCTGAGTGAAAGCCTTAAAGAGATGAAGGAAAAGATGGATAAGGAAGGCAAAAACAAAAAAGAAGGGAAAGAAGGGAAAGAAGGGAAAGACGGCCTTTCGGCCAAGGACTTCGCACAGGCGGCCGCCCGTCAGGCGGCATTACGCAAAGCCCTTGAGGAGTTGCAAAACGATAAAAAAGAGCAGGGCAAAGGTTCCCGTGAACTGGAGGAAATCATAAATAATATGGACAGAATCGAGACCGAACTGGTAAACAAGCGTCTCAACTCTGAAACACTGAGAAGACTCAAGGACATTGAGACCCGACTGCTCGAAGCCGAAAAAGCCGAACAGCAACGTGAACTCGATGAAAAACGAAAATCTGAAACAGCAGGTGATAAGCGAAGGGAAATGCCTCCGGCCCTGCAGGAATACCTTAAAAAGCGACAAGCTGAGATCGACATGTACAAATCCGTATCACCATCGCTCAAACCTTATTACAAAACATTGGTAGACGAATATTACAAATCACTTAAAACAACCAAAAAATAAAGGATGGATAAATTCAGGCAAAAAAATCTTACCCCAAAGATCAATGTCGGCATAGTATTTGGAATTTAAACAATGACTTTACAATTAAAATGAAATATCGAATGCTTACCATATCATCCAACCCCAACAACATCCTCGAAGTCGAATCGTACCTTAAAAAACTGGAAAATGATTTTGGCTTTAACTCTGACCAATATGGTGACATCCTGATCAGCCTTACCGAAGCTGTCAATAACGCCATCATTCATGGCAACAAAAGCGACGAATCCAAGCTTGTACACATCCACGCCGAGAAAAAAAACAGGGGTATTGCCTTTTGTGTCACCGACGAAGGATACGGATTCAATCCCAATAAATTGCCCGATCCCACCTGCCCGGAGAATATCGAATGTTGTGGAGGCAGAGGCGTACACATCATGAAGACCCTCTCCGACGACATACGCTTTGAAGACAACGGCCGCACCGTAGAGATGTATTTTGAGCTTAAGAAACACGTCAGCAGAGAGCACTAACCGCCGGGATATTGGAATCAGTCAGTTTTTATACCGAAGGCGAAGTAACTCATCCCTTTGAGGGCAAAGAAGACATTTATGCCCAATGGCTCTTATCTGTAGCAAAGTCCGAAAAAAAAACCATCGAACATCTCCAGTACATCTTTTGCGATGACGAATATCTGCTGGGGATCAACAGACAATACCTCAATCACGATTACTACACGGACATCATCACCTTTCCCTATCAGGAAGGTCAGGTGCTGGAAGGAGATATGTATATAAGTTTGGAAAGAGTGGCCGAAAATGCTTCAGACTACGGTGTGACCTTTGAGCAAGAACTCCGCAGGGTCATCGTGCACGGCATGCTGCACCTAATGGGCTACAGCGACAAAACCCCCGAAGATGAAATGACCATGCGTGCCAAAGAGGATTTTTGTCTGTCTATGTTTGGAACATGATCTGCAGAAAAAAAACTATGCTATCCTGGTTTTAGCAGATATCCTCCTTTATAATTCGGAATTGTAATCAGTTCAGTACAAATTTGTCTGAAAAAGTTATTTAAAATATTGTTTTCCCAAATCCATCCGGGGTACATTATTTTATCTGAATAACGGCAAAAAAAGTTTGCTGGCACAATATTATTGCATTATATCACATGACGAATGATGAAGTATTTATATATATAAATACTTCATATGTTAATAATCACTATTTGTTTGGAAACACCCGATACATTGATTTATATTTGTTTTGATGCTTATCCCAAATTCCGATTACCAACCTGATTTCCGATTGTACATAAGGAAATGACAGGTTGTTTTATTATATATTATGGGGTGATTTAAATTATTTTAAACTTAAATTGTTATTTTTTTGAAAAACGTATTTTTAATTGACAAAATTTAATCTCAATTGTATAACCAGATTTACAAATGGACAAGGAGTTAAAATACTTGAAAGAAGACACATTTGAAAGGTGGATCGCAGATAAGAAGTAAGGCAGATACTAAGCGATTAGTAACATTGTATCCTAATCCTAGCAATGGAGAAGTAGTTACAATTTCAATTGATAGCTTTGATTTGTCCACAGGATATAAATATTCAGTTTATAATTTACTAGGTGAAAGTGTATTTTCTGGAAAAATTAATGCTAAGGAAACAGTTCTTTCCAATAGTTTGAATGCAGGAGTTTATATCGTATCGATTTCAAATAATAAAGAAATAATCGAAAACATTAAATGGATTAAAACCCAATAAAATCAGATGAATAGAATAGTATCGTTATTCTTTTTTGGATTGACTTATGTCCATGGTATAGGTCAATCCTATTTTTATAAGAATATAGACATTCATGAGCCGGGTACTATTTACCAAATAATTCCATTTGGAGAAAAAATATTCTTAAGTTCACAGTTGCTTTGCGTAAATACCCAAAAGATTTGTACAAATATTGCAGAAATTAATGATAGTGGGAATATATTAAATTCAATTTATTTTGAAAATATTAACCCCTCGATAAGTACATTTATTTATAGAGATCTTATATATTTAGGGGGATTAGACTCATCTGGGGGGTCAACAGTTATTTTAGAGAAAAGGGAATTATCCGGAAATTTACTTCAAAATAAGAAGTACAATTTCATCAGAGATGGTGAATACATGAATATTGGGTATATGGCTCAATGGGGGGATAATTTTATTTTAACAGGCCAATTAGTAAAAGACAATAAATCAGTCGGTATAATTGCAAAATTTGATCTTGACCTAAATCTAATCAGTACACACATTGATCCAAATAATGATTCTAATGTAACATGGGATATCGCCATAGGCCCCGATAGTCTTCTTACCTGTTTTATCATGGAAAATGGATTTGCTGAACCCCGGGATCGAAGACGGATAGAAAAATACGATAAAGATCTTAATCTAGTATGGAAGTATCAGCCACCTGATTCTTTGTTGTATTTAGGGAATGATATCAAATTGCATGGTACAGTTTTGGAAAATGGCAATATATTTTTTACTTATTACAAGCTTGGTTGGAATGATAGACTTCCTCAATTAAAATGCATTGATACGTTAACAAAGGAAAGTGTGTGGGAGTATGATTTTCCCAATATTAATTCACACAAAAGACTAGTTTTGCAAACCAAAGAATTAAAAAATGGGGATATTCTAATTTCTGGCAGTTATGCAACTCTAGCGACCACCCCTAGGATTAGAAACTCCCCATGGCTTATGAGACTGGATCGCAATGGAAATCGCAAGTGGGAACGAGCATTTGTTGAATTGGGGCCAGATGGTCAAGATAAGACTGGCACATTATGGGATTTTATAGAATTAGACAATGGTGATCTCATGGCCTGTGGACACGTAACAGACATTAATAACAGATGGGATCCATTACTCATTCGAACCGATGCTGATGGGTGTATCGACCAGGGTACTACCAACTGTCCACAAGTGCAGATCATCGATCTGATGAGTGGGACGGTGGATGAGATAGGTGAGGATGTAGTATCAATCTATCCTAACCCATCCTATGAGGGTAATGTCACGATAGATATACCGGATTATGACCATAATGATGAGTATAGTTATTCTGTTCAGTCCACAAGTGGTGGATGCATAAATAAAGGTACTTTAAGCCACAAGGTCAACGAATTATCTTTAAACATACCAAGCGGCTTATATTTAGTAACTTTGCTAAAGAATGGTAAGCCTATGTTGAATCAAAAATGGGTAGTCGTCCGATGATATGAAGCATTTCATAATAATAATGACATACGTACTGATACCAGCCATGTGCTGGTGTCAGTATTTCTATAAAACATACCCAAAGGAAAGGACTGCGACGTTTTATAAAATCATCCATAATAATCATTCTGTGATCATCAGTACTGGAAAAAAATGTGAGCTTTGGGAATGCAGCGAGGTGACACGTTTTGATTATCAAGGAAATCGCATATGGAATACAGAATTTATTCATACTGATGTAGGATCTGCTACTTTGCTTTTGCTGAATGATACCCTTTATGTAGGTGGAAATTATAATCCTGGAAATGCTAAAAGTGTGATCAACAGGATGACACTTGATGGGCAAGTAATTGACGAACACATTTATTCTGATCCATTGAATAGAATATCTGCTAGTTTAATGAATCACTTAATTAGTGACAATAAGGTGCTATTTTTTAGTGGACAAGGTTATGTAAATGATGAAAGTAAAGCATTAATGTATTCCGTAAACAAATCTATGGAATTAAACGTTTTTTATCTTGATAGCATTGATGATTTATCGGTAGTATTTGATAGTCACATTGGACCCGACAGCTTACTTACAAGTTTCATCATAGAGAATGGGTTTTCAGCACCAAGAAATAGACGAAGGATTGAGAAGTACGATAAAGATCTTAAGCTTGTATGGAAGTATCAGCCACCTGACTCGTTGTTATTTTTAGGGAATGATGTTAAATTATACGGCACTGTTTTAGATAATGGGAATATCTTTTTTACTTATTATAAGTTTGGGTGGAATGATAGACTGCCTCAATTTCAATGTATAGACACCATCACAAAGAAGAGTTTATGGGAATATAACTTTCAGAATATAAGCTCTCACGAAAGATCAGTATTTCGTGTTAAACAATTAAAAAATGGTGATATATTACTTAGTGGTAAATATGCAACTTTAGCGACAACACCACGGATCAGAGATTCTCCTTGGCTTATGCGCATTGATCAAAATGGTATTCGTAAATGGGAGCGAGCCTTTGTAGAACTCAGGTCGGACGGTCAAGATAAAACTGGTGTATTATGGGATGCCATAGAATTGGACAATGGCGACATCATGGCATGTGGTTTTGTACGTGACGAAAATCAAAAATGGGATCCACTCCTCATCCGTACAGACGCCGATGGATGTATCGATCAGGGTACTACCAACTGTCCGCAGGTGCAGATTATCGATCTGATGAGTGGGACGGTAGATGTGATTGGTGAGGATGTAGTATCAATCTATCCTAACCCATCCTATGAGGGTAATGTCACGATAGATATACCGGATTATGACAATACGGTTAAGTATAGTTATTCTGTTCAATCTACAGACGGTGGAGTAGTCAACGGTGGTACCCTAAGCCACAAGGTCAGCGAATTATCTTTAAACATACCTAGCGGCTTATATTTAGTAACTTTGCTAAAGAATGGTAAGCCTATGTTGAATCAAAAATGGGTAGTCGTCCGATGATATGAAGCATTTCATAATAATGACTTACGTATTGACACCAGCCATGTGCTGGTGTCAATATTTTTATAAAACATTTCCAGAACAAAGAACTGCTACATTCTTATCAATAAAAAATAATGAGAGTAGAATTTTCCTATCGACTTCAAATTTTTGTGATTTAAAAGAATGTGGTAAAATTTCAGAATTTGATTTAAATGGAAATAAAATTTGGGAGAATTTATTAAAGAATAATGATGTAGGCATATCAACACTTCAAGTCCTAAATGATACAATATATATAGGTGGAAATTATAATATTGGTTTTGGCAAAACAATTATTAATAGGATAGATTTAAGTGGCAATAATATTGATGAATTTGTTTACTCAGATCCTTTAAATAGAATTTCAGGAAGTTTAATGAATCAGCTATTTGTGCTGGATGATATTATTTATTTTAGTGGAGCATCCTATGTTGATGGTCTAACAAGTGCTACCATTTACTCCATTGATAGAGCGATGAACTATAAATCAGTGATTGTAGATACTACAGGTTACTCATCTTCTACTTTTGATGCTTGCATTGGACCTGACAGCTTATTGACCTGTTTCATCATGCAAAGCAATGTTTTTGTACCACGCGATCGACGCCGCATCGAGAAGTACGATAAAGATCTCAATCTAGTATGGAAGTATCAGCCACCTGACTCATTGCTATGGTTAGGGAATGGTATTAAACTTCATGGAACGGTTTTAGACAATGGTAATATCTTTTTTACATATTATACTTTCGGAAATGAGCGAAGTTTACCTAGTTTGTTATTATTGGATACAATTACTAAAAAAACAATATGGCAATACGATTTTCCCAATATTGACAATTATGGGAGATATGTATTAAAAACTAAACAACTAAAAAATGGAGATTTATTGATCTCAGGGTATTATAGTAATATTACTCAACAACCAACTATCAAAGATAGTCCCTGGCTAATGCGTATAGATAAAAATGGAAAGAAAATATGGGAACATACATATGTAGAAATTTTGCCAAATAACCAAAGTAAAGCTGGTGCTTTATGGGATGCCATCGAGCTCGATAATGGCGACATCATAGCTTGTGGTTTTGTCAGTAATAACAACAAATGGGATCCGCTTCTCATCCGTACCGATGCCGATGGGTGCATCGACCAGGGACAAGCTAATTGTCCTCAGGTACAGATTATCGATCTGATGAGTGGGGCGGTAGATGTTATAGGGGAGGATGTAGTGACGATAAGCCCTAATCCTGGCCATGATGCCCTTATTATCGAGCTGCCCTATCAGGCACAGCTGCCACTTGATATCGAGATTATAGATATCCATGGACGGAAGATACATACTGCACATCATGATGAGTTTGAGGCTGTCACCATCGATGCACTATCCTGGGCATCTGGTATCTATGTCGTCCACCTCCGGGATCGTGACGGCAGGCGATGGGCAGGCAAGTGGGTGAGACTTTGAGTGGATGTCTGAATCACAGATTTTTGAGATGACACAGATGGCACAGATTTATTGTTATAATTTATACGAGGTGTTTTCAATCCGTGCAATCCATTAATCCTTATCATCCGTGATTCTGACAATGTGGGCAAATCAACTTATTTACTTATTATGGTAATCAGAGCAGATCATGAATTATACTGATTACAATACACTGCTGAGTACCTCCAGTGACAGGATATCTCTGAATCCCGGCAGGTGCAGTTTGTAGTATGTAATCAGATGGCCTGTGAGGCGATTGCGGTCGCTGCGGTTAAGGGACTTTGACACCTGTCTGTCTCTTTCAATCAATGTTGCTAAAAGACTGCTGTCTGTGGTATTGAGGAAATAGTCCCCTGCCCCGGCAGTTTCGGAAAACACACCTTCCAGCATATCAAAATAAGGGTGTTCCCGGCTGTGTCCCGGAAAAGGTCCAAAACCCAGAAATCCTGCAAGTTCCAGCATAAAATACAGGTGCAAGTCCGGATGGTAGGCTTCCCTGTCATCAATCCGGACGAACCAGTTGCGGAGAAAATCAAACATTACCGGATTGGCTTCCTTTTCCCGGATGGCATTGCGGCTCACCTCCAGCATAAAGGTGGCTATGGCCGA
>JAGVTV010000161.1 GCA_019136675.1 Bacteroidota bacterium | reverse complement strand
AACAAGCAGTTTTTTATTCTACTTTGGATGGAAATTATATATTTACCAAGATTCGTGGGGAGGAAGATCATCTAATTAAGGTACCTACATTGCTTAACAACAATGCAAACACACCGTTTGAGTTTACAATAGAACCAAATTTTACCATTACAGCCAGAATTTATGTCTGCTATTATGCACAATTGGATTGCGAAGGAACTCTGTGTTCGATAGGGCCCATATGTTTTACAGATTATATTCCATGCTTATAGGAAAGAATTTAATTATCTTAAATTACTCAAAAATCAATAATGAAACTAACCACCATAATTATAATATGTAGTTGTTTTATAGCATGGGATATTGCCGCCCAGATACAAAAAGGATACGATATTGTATTAGAAAAGAGTATGGCTAGTGGAAAATATTTTACAATGAATCGTCTTACCTTAGATGGAAATGAGCTAGTTTTAGGAGACGGGGGTACATGTAAAAGCTACTTTTGGACCGATAATGAATGGAAAATTCAATCGAATAAAGTGATATCACTAATCATACTATCGGAATATCTTGAAATTTCAGCTGATGGTAATACAGTGGCTGTTATGACTAAAGATACACTAAAAATATTTGACATTAATGAAAATAAAATATGGATTGAGCGACCTGTCATCCCTGAATTTATTTTTTCAGACCGCCTACCGGAGATAGAATTATCCCTTGATGGTAAATCGATTGCTATACTTACTCAGAATATTTTTATATCAACTTCTTTTGTAAAAATATTTTCCTATACCGAGACAGGGTGGAACCTTGAGTGTAGTAAGGAATATTTTACTGAAAACAATGACATAAACATACAATATGATTCGCTTGGGAAAACGTTGCTTATGACAAACGAAGATCGAAATTACGTGATCTTTATCCAAAAACAAAATGACGTGTGGAATGACCGCAAGTTGTTTTTTACTAATGGCAACAACCAAAAAAGATCATACAAATCGTATTCATTAGATGCCAAGATTTGTATGGACATCTCCTATTGTAGTTCCGCCAACAAGGTGGAATTGATTGAATATCAAATCGATGTCGCTACAGGCATAAAGGAAGTGAGAAGTCAAACTTTAGATGTTTGCTCTTATGGGTATGATGTTATGTCCGGTGATGGCAACACCCTTGTTTTTAGTGATGCAGATGCACTAGCGTTTACCATAGATACAGTCTGGATATATAAGCGAAATGCAGATGGTTATTTTGCACAATACGGACACTTAATTATAGGGCCAAATAATTTATATAGTTTTGGACTAGGCATGAGTTTGGATTTTTCCGGCAACACATTATCTGTATTGGTGAAGCCGAAGGATCCTAGTATTGGATTGAAAACATACATACAGGTATATGACCTTACCAAAGTAAGCGGTACCAATACTGATCTTGCCGAGAGTAAAAGAGCTATTATTTATCCTAACCCTACAAATGGTCATTTAGATATAGAGGATGGATGGACAATTAATAAAGTATACAACATTACCGGAACATTAATAAATAATTTGAGCCGTCCTGTATATTCGTATGACATGACTGATTTGCCAGCCGGTATATATTTTATTTTTGTCCAAAAAAATAATAATACCCAAGTTTGCAAAGTTTTGAAGATATAGGAAAAGTACTGTAATAATATTTTTAGTATTACAGTAGTACGATCCATACGAGCAATCACGTATTAAATGGTTGGATCAGCTTATAAAGCTTTGCCAAAAATACAATAAAATGGCAAAGTACACATTACAGGAGCGGGAAAGGATACTTGAAAGCAGACTTCCCGGGTAGACATATTCACTCATGAGCGAGCGTACGGGGGTTAGTGCCGCTACCCTGAGCAAGTGGATCCGGGGTAAAAAGGTAACAGCTAAGAGTAATTTTACAAGATTGCATATTGGCACTGTTTCAGACATCCCAAGTGATTGGAGTACACAAAGCCGGTGTGATCAGGTCAAAGAAAAACGGGATTACCTGCAGAGCCTGCTGGACCAGGGCAGCTAAAGCAGTGGTGTCCCGATATGCCACGATAAGACAGACCAATTGAAACTATTACCTGCCTCTTAGGCCGAAACGATAAGACAGACCAATTGAAACTATTACCTGCCTCTTAGGCCGAATTCTTTTATTATTTGTTGTTTCTGGTCTTGTGCATCGTCGTAATAGATCAAACCGAATTTTTCATTAAGTGCTTTTCTTTCATTTTCCAATATGACTGACCCGTGCGGATAGCCATTTTCAGGTGTCAGCTGATGAAATATCCTTTCCAGAAACTGTTCAAAGGGCTGATTAAAATACATATCGATAAACCTGAGAGGCTCTTCTGAAGCATTAAAAAAGGTATGTTTTATCATCCGTGGCCTCATATGCCAGCCACCTGCATTGATATGCACGATCTCATCTCCAATCAATACACTTGCCGTGCCCTCAAGCACTAACATCATTTCATCAAGTTCTTTATGTGCATGAGGTGGTGGTCCCATTAATTTTGGGGCTACGGCACACTCCACGCTTGAAAACAATCCACCGGTAGATTCCGACCTTACCCAAACCCTGATATCCATACCCCCATTATGAGGCAGAGGAGCTTGAGCAGGCAAAAGAAATGGTTTTATGGGCTCAGAGGTACTGCCATCAAAAGCAGATAACAGTGAAGCGGGATTAATACCCAGGGAAGTCAATAAGACGGTTGATTGTAAAAAATTACGACGTTCCATTTTATTAATTTTTATTTTCAAATTTTAGCCGAAGGTAATTACGAATCTTGGATTGTCCGTATTCCGGTTTGTATTTGGCAGATGTGGGTTTATAGTTTGCACCCTGGATCATTCAATGTTCATTTTACCTGAAAACCAACTACAAACTTAAACCTTCACTGTACAAACTGGCAGAAAAAGGACCGTGTTCCGACTCTTACTTTTGTATCCGTGTTCCGGAATAATCCCTAAAATTAAAAGTATTATAGTAACCAGTAAAAATTTTGTATTTATGAAGGCCTTATGTTCAGTATTAAGAATATCAGCAAAATTCATTTCATTGATTTTGATTTTTTCAACCCTTATTTCATGTGGCAAAGAGGAAAAATCCGACACCCAAACAGAAAAGGCTATGTCGCTCCTGGAGGGTAAATGGGTTTTGGAAAGTGGCAATTCGTGGGCAATAAATGAAAATGGAGTTAAAATTAAAACTGCTACTTTAAATCCAGGGGTGGTTGCACATGAATTTTTTTCCGATGGGCGATACATAGGCTACGACAATGTCTCAAATGTAACTGAAGCCGGTCAATGGAAACTTGAAGAAGTACATCTGCTTAATGAGCTTTTTGCAACATTGGCAATAACCACTCCTTCCATTCAGGCTTTGAAAGGCGAGTTATCGATAGATCCAGACGGATTTCAACGGTATGACATTGAATCTACCGCAAATGACGTCAGATCCTTTTTGCTTACCAGCAAGACATACGCCGCATATCCTTATGAAAAAAATTGGGTCGAATTAAAATTTAAAAAACAGTAAATAAATAATTATGTCACACGTAACAACACACAAATACCTCATGATGCTGCTTGTATTTTTATCTTGTGGCAACAGCCAGAAACCTTCAGAAGTCACTACTAAAACTGATGATAATCAGGGCAAAAACTTCCTTTCGATGAAAATCGACGGTAATGCATGGGTAGCAGACCATGATATTTTCGGAAGCTTTCATTTTACAGAAAAACTGGGACCCGGACTTATCAATATTGCAGGCACCAAAGGATCTCCTCCCGATGACCAACCCTTCAATATCAATCTGTACAATACGACAGGTACCGGGGAATACAACGTCAATACAGGAAATAACGCAGGGGCAAAAATGTATGACAATGTAGCCCAGCTGGCTCAGTGGACACCCACCAATTATTTGTGCGGAGGTACCATGCAGGGAAGCCATATGAAAATTAATATCATCAGGGTTTCAAAAAATCCTCAAATGATTGAGGCAACTTTCAGCGGCACAATGCAATGTGTGGAAGGAAATACATTAAACATTACGGAAGGTAAATTTTATTATCATGAAGCCAATGACTAAATCAGCCTTAATACTTCTTTCAGTTAGTTTAATGAGCATTTATAATGGTGGTAAATAACGAATAAATGAATCCGGTAACAGTTTTTATATTCAGGGTGCTATTGGTTTTAGGAGGAATTGTCCTTTTGTATATCATTGGTAAACCGATGGCAGAAAGTATTCAGTACAGATTTACAGGCACTTCGGTCCAGGGCATAGTGGCAGGTTTTCGCGGAAGCGGATCGAGCAAAACCATATTTGAAGAAAACACATCCCGTAAAAATGCAAAACGCAGGTCCCGAAGGCCCGTATACCGATATCCAGTCGCAGAGGGAAGCCTGGATTCGCTGACAGGATATGCGAGTTCTACCGTTTTGGTTCCGTGGTTTAACTTTGAGATGCATGAAAAAGTAACCATTGTTTTTGACCCGCAAAAACCTGAAAAATCACACTTGTTTAGTTTAGGGGTATTATTTACTGATTTGCTTTTGATATTGCTGTGCCTCTTTATGATCAGATTAGGCTTCGTACGAAGACAATAAACTTGCTGCCATGGTCGAATAATTATTATCTTGTCACGGTTTGCATTTTACACCGGAAATGAAGCGAGCGAGTATTATACCCTGTTTTTTAACCATTGTCCTTTTGTCAGGTGCAATCAACCGGCATTTTGCCCAAAACAATTACAAAGCCTATTCTTATTCATTAAAAGACGGAGTCAGCTCAGAATTGTGCCGGAGTTTATACAAAGACAAACAGGGCTTTGTTTGGATATCAAGCGACAAGGGACTGAACAGATATGATGGCAACAGTGTCTACACCTTTGCCCACAATCCTTCAGACCCCCGGTCAATAGCCAGCAACCGGTGCAATTATATATTTGAAGACAGTAAACAAAGACTTTGGGTCAATACAGATGAAGGCCTTAGTCTTTATGACAGAAAAAGCCAAACTTTTACCAACTTCTATCCGGATCCGGATATCTTGCCGTTGCAGGGTTTAAGTTATACCGAAATGGCTGAAGACCACCAGGGTAATGTTTGGATAGGCGGTTATTATGATGTTTTAATTTTTAATCCGTCAGAACATAAATTCAGAAAAAGCGGCTGGCACGACTTTGCTGCAAAAGCCGGTATTATTAAGGAGGAAAAAAGGAATAGTATTTCTCAAAGTATCACCAGAAAATCAAAAGACGAACTGTGGATCTTGACGGTTTACGGCCTGTTTTCTGTTCACACACCCTCCATGGTATTTCATTACTACCCTAATCCTGAAATATCAGACTATTTTGCCTTCAACATTGGTTTTGCAGAAAAAGAAAAAGTGTGGATTTCAACCTATGACAAATGTTTTTATTCCTACCATGTTGATACCGATACCTGGACCCATTATTCGTGCCCGGAGGTAAAAGCCATTGAGCCTGGCAGAGTGGTAAATATTGCCCGGATCAACAAGGACAGTCTGCTTATCACAAAACCCGAAGCTTTGTATGTGTTTGATGTGAAATCCTATCAATACAGACCTTATAAGACTACAGAAGATCCGGCAGACAAAACAAAGACGACATTCAGGCAGACGCTGGTGAGCGAAAACCAGATTTTTGCCCTGAAAACAGGCTCGTATCCTCTGGTGCATTACATTCGGGAAAAATCAAACATTCGCCATACCAGAATAAATCAGCCAAAATCGTTTGTCAACAACCACAGCTACATTACTTCTTCCGGTAAGATCCTTATGGGAGACTGGGAAAAAAGAAAGGTACTTGTGTGCGAAAACAATACGTGTTTTACTCTGGTGGATGATAAAGGAAATGATAAACTGGGTGCTCTGCAATTGTACTATTGTTCTAAAAATGGCAACCAATACTTCAGCACCAGTGAGGCTGTATATCAGTGGGATGAAAAAAACCGCCGGGTCACCTTGCTGAGTCAGGAATTCAGTATTTCAGCTGAGCCGGTGACAGAATTCAGAAACTTTACCGAAGACCCTGAAGGCAATATTTATATCAGGGACCGCAACAGTGGAATATACGTATTAAAAGCCGGAGCTGCAAAAATTGTCCCCTTTGATACGGGAATTAAAAGCAACGGATACAGTGCTTTGTACTACGATCCCGCCAATGCAAAAATATGGTTTGCGACAGAAAGGGAAGGACTCTTTATTACAGACCCTAAAACCAAAACATGTAAAAACTACCCGTTGTCTGACCTGTCCCGATCAAAAAAAGGGTATATCAATGACATTCATGGGGATGAAAAAGGCAATATATTTCTTTTGATGCCATCCCGTGGCTTAATGCACATTCGCAGCGACAATATGGCGGCAAAATTATACTCCACTTCTGAAGGTCTGATAAGTGATGCAGTAAGGTATGGTCTTTACAGTGGAGAATATTTCTGGTTTACGACAGAATACGGATTGATGGCATTTGATTTGTCAAAAGAGAGATTTTATTCGTTTGCAGACGAACCTGAATCAAAGGCAATTAATTATCGTATATTTGAAGATCAACACGGTAATATAGCCCAGAATTTATTTCCTGATGAAATATTGATATTAGATAAATCTGCTTTAAAAAAAGAAAAAAATATTGACAACCTGTATATCAAAGAAATTACAGTTTTTGGCAAAAAGCAAACGGTAGACTCATTTATGGTATTAAGACATGATCAAAACAATCTGTCATTGCAGTTTGGGTACTTGGGAACCGGCGACATTCCTTCGGAAGATTTTCAGTTCAGGATTAACAACCAGGCTTGGCAGCCTCTGCAGGAAATGGCAATACACCTATACAACATACCACATGGCGATTATAATCTAAATGTACGATACAGACATAAGCCCGAAAAAACACTGGCCTTCAGGGCTAAAATTTTACCTCCGTGGTGGCAGACATGGTGGTTTTACAGCTTGGTTGCATCCATTCTTTCTCTAATGATATTTTGGGTATATAAGTGGCGTATTAAAAATATACGTAAAGAAGAAAAAGAAAAAAATCAGTTCAGAGAACGTATAGCCCGGATAGAAATGTCTGCTCTGAGGGCCCAGATGAATCCCCACTTTATCTTCAACTGCCTGAGCAGCATTAACAGGTTTATCCTGATAAATGATACTGAAGCTGCATCAGAATACCTGACAAAATTTTCGAGGCTCATCAGAATGATTCTCGATGGGAGCCGGTCAGACTTTATTTCTCTTGACAAGGAACTGGAAGCCCTGAGGCTTTATATTGAAATGGAATCCATGAGGTTTCAGGATAGTTTTGAATGGCATATACAGATAGACAAAGAAGTAAACCCCGATAGAGTCCAGATACCTCCATTGATCTTGCAGCCTTATGCAGAAAACGCCATTTGGCATGGATTAATGCAGGCACCTGCTAACTGGGGAATAAAAAAACTGGATATAAATGTGTCCGAACAGATGGAAAAAATAATCATCACCATAACTGACAATGGCATCGGCCGGGATAAAGCAAGAGAGCTAAACAGTAAAAACGGAAATAAACATAAATCGTATGGGATATCTCTTACGGGCGAAAGATTACAACTTATGGAAAGTATAAACGGAATTAAAACCGGATTGGCCATACATGACCTTAAAGATAAAAGTGGACAGGCATGCGGCACACAGGTGGTCATTACCATAAACGAATAATCACATAAACATGGATGCTGTAATCATAGATGACGAAAAATATTGCACAGAGGTATTGGGGATTTTGCTGCAAAAATACTGTCCGGGAGTTCAAGTAACGGGTATATTTAATCATGCACCTGCAGCCCTTGAATACTTAAAGACACATTCACCTGACCTGATATTTCTCGACATCGAGATGCCCCATCTCAATGGATTTGAATTATTAAGTCAGCTGGGAAATATTCATTCGAGGGTTATTTTTACCACTGCATATGACCAGTATGCACTAAAAGCATTTCGATTTAATGCCATAGACTATTTGCTAAAACCCATCGAAAAAGATGAACTCATAATGGCTGTAGGCAAATCAGGGCCTCCAATTGTAAAAGATCAGATTGAAAACCTTACCTATCTCAGAAGCCATCAAATACCGGAGCGTATCCTGCTGCCTATCGGCAATGAAATTATCTTTGTTCAGGTAAAAGATATCATTTGTTGCGAAGCGGAAGGCAGTTATTGCAAGGTGTATTGCTCGGGTATGGACAAGCCCTACTTGCTTTCCAGAAATCTGGGGGATATTGAAGATATGCTAAATAATGCAAAGTTTTTCAGACCCCATACATCCTGGCTTGTCAGCGAAAACCATATAAACAAAATAGTCCGCGGTGACGGCATGGAACTGCATATGGCAGGAAACATCCAAGTTCCTGTGGCAAGAAGTAAACGTCAGGAGGTTATGGAAAGACTGAAGTAAGGTGGTTTATACCGGGGTTAACCACGACAACTTATTGCTATTGGTAAACAAAACCAAATTAACAGGCAAGCTATTGTTTCTCTTCTTTTACAAAGTCGATCAGGAATTTATCTTTTTCAAGAATAAAACCTTTTGAAGATCTCTGTGATATTTTAAAAACTTCAGGCTCCTGACCTTCGTCCTTGTATAAGAGAAACATGCCGTCTTTAACCTCCCACTTTGCATTTCTGAGGCCAAAATCAACGATGGATCCCCTGGATTTGATATCGCCGTCTTCTTGCAATTCCACAGAGATATTGAGATTTTTAATGATGGATTCAGCCATATCGAGACCATTTACTGTCACGCCGGATACCATCTCGCCGAGTTGACCTGTAAGGTCTCCAAGTCCTTCGCCGAGTTGGGAAAATGACTCGGCCATTTGTTTGGCTGCATATTCAATTTTTCCTTCAGCAGTGGTAGTGTCAATGCCTGAGACATCCATTTCCTCTGTCATCTCCTTTTTGGCCTTCTTAAGTTCTTCAGAAGCTTTTTTCATGGCATTGTTTATGCTGTCCCTGATGGCTGATTTATTGACAGTCCCTTCCTTTAGCCTTCCGGTGACCTTAAAATTGCCTACCATATCCGACGGGCGGGGTCCGCTGTCTTTGCAGGCCATCAAGGTGGCCATCACAAAAGGCACTGCGATCAGAAGCATAAAGGGATTAAATGGTCTCTTCATTTATTGAATATTATACGGAACAAAAAACCCTGTTCGCTCGCAATTAGTTCCAGACAATTGTTATAATTTTCTAAAAATCAGGACTCAGATAAAAAGAGCGGAAAACGGGATTCGAACCCGCGGCCCCAACCTTGGGAAGGTTGTGCTCTACCAGCTGAGCTATTTCCGCATCGGACGTACTTTGCAAATGTAACAACTTTTTAGATTGATGTCAACATCCCCCGAAAACCAGGCAGGAAACCTTCTGAAGCCTTTTACCTGGTCAATAACTTAAACCCTATTTCCCGGCCCAATCCCCTGAACATGGCCAGATTGATCCAGAAAAAGGCAAACTGTTCCATAAGCTGAAACTTGTCATTGCCACCCACATCGTAACAAGCTCCGAATCCCGCATCCGCAGCAAGCTTTGAAGCAATTTCCTTGCCTATCACGGAGTCCCCCGCCACAAAGGCATCTATGGCAACTCCCTGATAAACCGGGTCGGCCATATTGTTATACCCTGTGGTATTGAAGCATTTTACGACATCTCGTGACGCTGTATGGGCAAGGATGGCATCTGACGTATTTCCAAATCCTGCAGGTCCGCGGCCCATGACGACATTCATGGTGTCAATGATGATCTTGCCGTTAGTATCTCCCAGTGAGCCGGCCACCTCTGCTGCCATGGGTGCCGGAGTGGCTAAAACGATTATATCACTTATTCTGACAGCCTCGGCTACGTTGACAAACCTCTCCTCCCCTATTGCTTCACCTAGTTTCCTGGATTTGTCACTAAGGGGAAGCCTTGCTCCCATGACCACTTCATGTCCTTTAAGAATCCATTTTTGTGCCAGTGCTCCTCCCACATTGCCGGAGCCAATAATGGCTATTTTCATACCTGGTTTTATTTTAAATCTGCACTGAATCTTGAAATGATAATGCCCATGACAGCCACCATATAAAACTGGCCAGCCATGCCAAAAAACGCCACTGTCAGCCTGCTGGTATCTGTTATGGGATGTATATCGCCAAAGCCTATACTCGTAAGTGTTATAAAGCTGAAATACGACAATTCGTTGTAAATAAGAGACGGAACCCTGCTGATACCTTCAAATGAACCCGATGTATTTAACTCAATGATAAGATACGAAAAAAGGGCTATCATGCTTAGCAGCATATATCCGCAAAACGAACCGATAATAACGTTTAGTCGCACCTCACGGGCCCTCGTGATCTGATACATGACCTCCGAAAAAATAAAGCTGTAATAGATGACAAAAAATATGCTCAGAAAACGTAAAAAAATCAGGCTTTCGCCGAATTTTATAAACAGGAATGGCATGGCAATACTGCAGGCAGCCAAAACGTTACGCAGGACCTTCTTTGGCTTGCTGTGCTCTACAAACATCCCGTAGCTTGCTACAGAGATGAGCACCATATTGAGGGGCCATACATATCTAAGATAGGTTTCGTTGTCAGAAATAAAAATCTTGTTGAAGATAAGCATCATCAATGCTACCAGCAAAAACTCAAACCGGAACTCACTTAGTTTTATGTGAAAGTGACTGTTTTTCATTAATGTTAAATAAACACGTTTTCGGGACCCAATTTAGAAGGTATTTAGCTGATGTACAACTTTTATTTATGTCTAAGGCGACAGAAGTCAATAAAAAGTCATTGAATTAACTCAGCAATTTCTGTTTTGCAGAGTTTTAAGATCCGGCGAAAAAGAAAGTTACCTATTTCTATAAAAACAGGCTTCAGGAGAAGCCTAGTACCCGGAGCCGGGATCGAACCGGCACGGCCGCAATGGCCACAGGATTTTAAGTCCTGCGTGTCTACCAGTTCCACCACCCGGGCCAGGGTCGTGATTTCGTGGAGAATAAAAGTGAGCGGAAGACGGGACTCGAACCCGCGACCCCGACCTTGGCAAGGTCGTGCTCTACCAACTGAGCTACTTCCGCAAGCGGCTTTTCTTAAAAAGCGACGCAAATATACGGACATCCTCCAGACATCTGCAAACTTTTTATCCCCAAAAATTTTAACTTAGGGAAAGAAAATTTACTGAAGGCTGATTATCAGATCAATACTGCCCTCCAAAAACCTTAACCAACGTGCCTGACTCCACTACCGTATTCAATTCCATGCCATTGATAATGGCTAACTCCTTGTGTCTGGCTGCAGGCATATTGTATTGGGTCAATATCTGCTGCAATGGTGCATTGCCCTTGTTTTCTACCACCTTGATGAGGGTCGGCTTTTTGTCAATCTTAGCTTGGTCCGTGAGTGTCTTAAAACTTCTCATGGATGACTGGAAAGACGAAAAATAATTATTAAAGTCGGCCTTGGTGCTGAGTCCGTGGAACTTGTAGATCAGATTGTTGTACTGGATCAAATAGGTTAGCACCCTCAGTGGCTCAGCCTGCTGCTGGCCTGGTTGAGCTTGCTGTATTATGTCTGACATCATAGCTATAGCCTGCAGACCATTGACAGTGGTATTGGTTGACTCAAGGACCGTGAGCTGATTGTCCTGGATGACTTTGTTTCTGGCTGTGGCAAGGTCGGTCCCTTCAGCCAGTGACATGACCATCATGGCTTTACCGTCCTGCGGTGCCATTTGCACCTGGCTGGGTGAGTTAACGGTCTGCCAGGCAGCAGGCACACTAAACTGGAACTTAAGCTCCGGGTGGTAAAAAACATTGTTTTCAACATAACCCTGCCTGGGGTCCTCCCCATACACGATTCCGTCAATCATACGCAGGTAATTGTTGCGGTTTATCTTGAGTGTGGCGGGATCCAAGTTTTTTTGCTCTTCAGTAGCCAGCTGATTTACTTTATTGAACCTGTCGCCCGGATCAGGGTGAGTGGACAGAAAGGTAGGAATTGAACCTGCACCGTCAGACAATTTTTGGAGCGTTCTGAAAAAACCTGCCATTTCTTTGGCATCGTATCCGATTTTTGTGCTGTAATTGACTCCCAGCTTGTCAGATTCTGTTTCATTATCTCTACTAAACTTGAGAAACAGCAGTCCGAGGCCCTGCTGGGCAACATCGGCAAAATTCCTGAATTTTTCAGAAACAATCAGCCCCCCGATAAACAGCACCTGGGTAATCATCTGCTTGGTATATTGCTTGGCAGAGTGTTTGGCAGCAATATGCCCGATCTCATGGCCGAGGACACCCGCAAATTCAGCTTCATTATTGAAGTGACCCATAATACCTCGGGTAAAGTAAACATAGCCGCCGGGTACTGCAAATGCGTTCACTACCGGCGAATCAAGGATTTTAAACTCATAATTGAGATTTGGCCTGTGGGAAATTGCCCCCATCTGCTTGCCTTTTTCGTTGATAAAAGCCTGAAGAGTGGGATTTTCATACAGGCCAAACTGTGCTACGATCGCAGGATCTGATTCTTTTCCAAGAGCCAGTTCCTGACCTTCGCTCATCAGCATTACCTCTTTTTTACCGGTCACCGGATTTCTGGCACAAGAGCCTAAAAAAACAGCTATAAACGCAAGAAATACTACTATCCTGTTTGTCATGGTTCTTTGATTTTATATGTTAAACGTACAATCTTTTATGTTTAGACTTAAATTTTACTTAAAGTATCATGCGTCTCAAAGATATTGAGTCACCTGTATAAACAAGTAATGGCTATGTTAGTTGTTGACTCCCGATTTCAGTTTTAAAAGATTTAAATCCAAAATCCTCAAAAAAATCTATCTCAAAATTCGGGCCGACGTCTTACACCTAAATTGTTGATTTATAATCCTTTTTATAATTTACATTCATATAGTTACGTTTACAAACGTACATAAACGTATTTTATACGAATCCGCCTCTGCCCTGCCCCACATCTTTGCACCGTCAACCGATCGGAAGATCAGATTTTTGTTTCACCCGTCCGGAATACTCAAACTTTTTAACCTGTA
>JAGVTV010000253.1 GCA_019136675.1 Bacteroidota bacterium | reverse complement strand
TTTGCCCAAATAGTCGTTCAAATCCTGACCATAGATGGTTTTAATTTTTGGGGCTACTATTTGATCAAAAAATTTAACTCCCACATTGGTGCAGTCGCCGTGGCCCATGGAGTCGTGCCAGTTTTTACCCATGTATAGAACACAAATCTCAAAAGACTCTTTACAATTCCAGTCATATAATATTCGATAAAAGCGATTGAATTGAATATCTACGCCAGAAATCAGTGGACTACTATTGGATTTGGCAGCTTTCATATATTTTGACATAAAATAGTGTTTCAAGGCAATATTTGTCCTCATATAAAAAGAATCATTTAATTTATTTATCTTCACAGCACATTTTAAAAAGTCTCCTATGTCGTTTGACTTATCAATATTTGTATAAATAAAAGGATAAGTAGTATTTAGAAAGTTCGTATAATGGCAATTAAATAAACCATGGCAATCACCTGATGTGTAAAAAATACAGGTTGTATCAATTATAAACTCATTTTCAATATTAACAACAGAAGAATTAACTTCTTTGTCAAAATTGCTCTTCTTATATATGTGACATGATTGAATTGTACAAACCAATAAGAAGAAAATTAATTTGATCCGGATCAACTTCATATTAAATCAATTTAATCATTATATTTTCCTTTTAATATCTTCTTCCACTGATAGTGCCTGATCCTGTTGACCCTTCCTGTAGTGGTAGAGTACATGAAGTTGTTTTTGTCAGGATGCTTAAAGAGAATATGTTCCATCAGTTTTACTTTTTTATTATTCTCAAATCGGAAATATACGAAATGAGAAGCAGTAAAGACACAAGTTACAAACTTACGCCAGCAGGGGATGTTGTTTTTGTCGGTATTTTTATAATGGCAGAAAAAAATTAACGCCTTCTGAGTTCTGTCACCCTTGTTAGGTGCCCTTCAGTCAAGGAATGCATATCAAAAAGCGAAAAGCCGGAAGCACCTGCTTCCCTGGCGACTTTGATGGCATCCGCAAGCTGACCCGGATTGAGCGCCGGAACAAAAAGACCTGCATACAAGGGTTTTTTATGACTCAGCCTTTCGAGGCCTTTTTTTACATGTTCGCCCACAAAATCTATGTCCCGGTTGTAAAAGTTATGGTACAGCATAGGTAAAAAGCCGTCAAGGTTCCATTTGTGCCACTCCTGCCTTACATTTTCCCAATTTGGAAATACAGCCGCCGTAATCTCCTTGCCGTATTTTTTAGCTTCCGGTACCAGCAAGCCGTTGACCAGGCCGGTGATGCTGTCTCTTCTGAACTGTACCCAGTCCATGTATGAGGAGGGGTCTTTCAAATCCGTGAGTGGGTCTACACCTGTTTTTGCCTTGAATTGCCGGCGGCACTCCGGAGAGTAGGAATAATCATACTCAGGATATTCTTTATCCTGGACTATGTTGTATTTGGGCTGCAACCCTTCGGCCAGGATGACATCAGGCAGTCTGACGTAGTCGAGGTGTACGCCTTTGAGTTCGCTGATTCTGGACAGGCTTTCCACGTTCTTACGCACGAATTCCCTTACCTCGGGGTGACACGGACAAAGAAATTTGTAATACGGTACATAAGCAGGATAGGTATGGGCCGGCTGACCCAGACCATTGTATGCATACCAGTCCGGATGTTTTTCTATGATGGAAGCCGCATTGCAGGGCATGGTCCACATCCAGGCGTGGATTTCGACCGAAGATGCCTGACCGGCTATGATCAGCTTTTCCATAACATTGGCCTTCATAGGCAACTGGCCCCCTTCATAGAAGGTTTCATTTCCGTTGTACACCTCTGCCAAAACAGCATCTAAACCGGCTGCCTTAAAACTGTCAAACCTTCGCTTCCATTCATCGACCGACCATTCGGTTACGGGCCTGACCCAAACCCAGTTTTTTTGCTTTTTTGGTTGGGTTTTGATGGTACTGCAGGAAAGGAGTTCCGGTGTCAGACTTAAAGCGGCCGCCGCATACAGCGAATTTTTTATAAACGTTCTTTTATCCATCGGTGGTCATTTTGATCGCCAGATACGGCCATCTTCGCGTAAGTACCAGCATTTGCCGCCTGTACAGTACTTGGCAGAATAGGTCTCCCCGTTTACCTTGACATCAAGGTCAGAAGCCCTGAGGCCGGCTGCTGAGGGTGAAGTCGAATATATCCCAAACTTAGCGTAAAACTCGCTCTGTTGATAATACACCTGCCTGAGTTTCCATCGTATCAGATCTTCATTCACAGCGTCTTGCCTGAATTTTTCATTAGGCTGATGGCAAAATATGACCAACCCCCATTTTTCGGGCATGTGCATATTTACCATACCCTGAGGTGACCAGACACAGTTGTGCTCTTTGCGGTCCCTTCCGGAATCATCCTTCAGTTTTACATAAAGATCCTTTTTGACTTCGAGGTCCCACTGTACCCTTGAAAAATTGACTTTCCAATAATCACCGGCTGAGGGTTTACCCATTTTGCCCCCGGTGATTTCTTTGATAACCTGCCAGGGATATGCCAACTCAATGGTCCATTTTTCGTCCGTATCTCCGGGTTTGTTGAGTGACCCATAACACCTGACGCCATACTTCAGGCCTTTGATATCAAACGAATTAAGAGGTTTACCGCCATCCCTGTATGGTTTAGTGAGTAAAAGATCCCATATTGTGCCGAGTGCATTGACCTCCAACTCCAGATAGTCATGTGTATCCTTGTCCGGATCCAAAAACACTTCAAAATCATTTTCATGAAAAATGACCATATCACGTTTGTCATAGGTAGCCCAAAGGTTAGATTCAGGAATTTCAGCAGCAACATAAAAGCAGCTATCATCCCACATCATCTTTACGCGTGTACCGATGCAAGGAGGGGGAAGTTCAACTCCTGTGATGTCTTTAAAATCTTCTGTCCAGGGCACAGTCAACCACTCCTTGTCGTCGATTACCCCATCGATAATTGGGGTAGCCGGTGCCTTTATACAAAAATAACTTCCGGGCTTGTAAGCATCTGATGGAGGGATCTGTGCGATTGATATGGGTATAATTCCCCAGGCTAACAGGAAACAAACCATTCTCCATCCAAATCTCTTTTTTGCCGGCTTCATAGCATTTCAGGTTTATCTTAGTTCTGATACACGGCTGCAGTGACTTCCGTCAGGGCTGAATGCTTTTACCCTTAGTATTTTAAAGTCATAGGGGACAGGACCTGTATATAGCAAGGAATCCATATCCGGCTCAGAACCATCTGTGGTATACCTGAATTGCATTCCCGGAAGGGTATTGTTAATATACACCATCGAATCCTGTATTTTAATCCCGCAGGGTGGAATCCTGTATTGTGTAAAACCAAATTTCCTGTCTATCCATGCCAAATGAAATAAACCCGCTTTGTGTGCAAATATACTGTATTCGTTGTTTAGAATTTCCTCTTTTTTGGCCGAATCAGTGTCCGACCAGGGAGCACGACCCCAGGCCCTCTCTGATAAGGCGAGCAATCGGGGAAGGAGCATATATTCCAGTCTTTGTGGCGAAATGAGGGTTTCTCCCCACAGTTGCCCCTGAATGCCCAGGATCCTGTGTATGGCCGACTTGTCCAACTTCGGTGCTTCAGCATACTCTGTCGAAGCATCAGGAATCCTGCCCATAGAATTTATTCCGGCACTTCCATACACATCAAATGGATTAAAACCAAAAACATCCCTTGTTCCGGTAAACCCTCCCCAGTAAAAACCCTCTTCCTCGGGTGATTTTTCAAAGGCAAAATCAAAATAAAGGTCGGGTGCATTGCACATGACCACCGAATGGCCGGCATTGGCAAGCAGGTAGGGTGTTTTTTCGCCACCGCTGCCCCAGGCCGTATTCCAGCAATAGGCAACAATACCCGGCAAACCGTTAATTGTACCATTATGCATGGCTACCTCTTCCCATCCTGCAGTTTGCAAGCCATGGAACCCCAGAATGTCTGTCACCTGTTTTAAAAAATATCCGGACAGACTTTCAATGCCCGAAAGTTGCGGGTTGCTCTTTAAAAATTCAGTTACCGCAGGTGATCCCTGCCAAACTCCGGCAGGCACTTCATCCCCGCCTATGTGAAGGGTTTTTAGAGGAACATTTGCTTCTCTGTACATGTAGGTTATTTCCCAGACGACTTTTTCTATAAACCGGTAAACTGAAGGGAGTGCAATATTAACCACATTGTCCAGCCACATCTGTACAGACTCATACACAGAAATATCGGCCGGATCAGTCAGGAGGTATTCTTCGGCTGCAGCCCTATCTCCCTGGTCCATAAATCTGCGGTACCTGGCATTCATAGATACGATGGCAGCCCGGGCATGGCCGGGAATGTCTATGGCCGGGATGACCTCCACATGCAGTGAATGTGCCAGCTGCAGAATCTCAATGAACTCCTGCCGGGAATAATAACCGTTGCCCGGTGAATCAGGATCGCAGGGATCACAGCCCGACCCGTACGATGGTACCAGGCATATGTCTTCCTTCAATGTGTGGCCCCTCCTGCTTCCGATCTCAGTCAATTCGGGTAAACCGGGAATCTCAAGCCTCCAGCCTTCGTCATCGGTCAGGTGAAAATGAAAGCGGTTAAGTTTGTAATGTGCCAAAAGCCCGATCAATTTCCGGACTGTTGCTGGTTTTTGAAAGTTTCTGGCGACATCCAGGTGGAGTCCCCGGTATAAAAAGAGTGGCTTGTCCCGCAGTTTCAGGGCCGGAAGACGGATCGCCCCACTGTCAGATGGGTGACAAGCCATGATCTGCAGGAGCGTCTGAATACCGTAAAAGACACCCACGCTGGTCAGGGCAGATATTGTTATCGTCTCTGAAGAAATCTCAATTGAATAAGCTTCGTTATGGTCTAAATGGGTTTGCAACAGGACAATACGGGCTTCCTCTGTGGAGTCGGTAAAAACGGCATTTATCCCAAACAGCCTGCCCATGTCCGCCTGAAGCTTAAGTGACTCCAGTGTAAAACTTTCTTGACAGTACACCGTCACACTTCCCGAAAGCAGCAAACTGCCTGCCCTTTCTTCCAGAGATATGGGAGTCGGTAAGACCGGAATCCACGATTTGGTGTCGGCTCCCATGATTTTTTCGCCTTCCAGGAAACGGGAAAACGGTGTCGGCACAGGCACGACATCCTCTTTGCAGCGTGTGGTTTGTTCAGGAGCTTCAAACGGTTCGATGTAAACATTGGCAATAGCCTCGGGAGGTAGCTCGGCATTATTTATATCTCGGAAAACCACATAAAATCCCGACGGGGCATCGGATATCTTTATGGCCCAGAAATCAGCCACAAAAGTAATGACCATCTCTTCTCCCGGCCCAAGGGGCATATACTCTGCGGAGGGTGAGAGTGAAAAAAGGTCTCCGTTAATATGGTTTATGGCTGCCTTGCCGGAAACAGTATCAGGATTGATCTTCCGGAGAAAATTAAAGTAAATGGTCCAGTTGCTGCTTAGAAAAGTCTCGCTGTCATTTGTGAGGCATATCTCCGCCTTAAACTTCTCGAGTCCCTGCCATCCATTGGCAATGACACGAAACCGGATGGCAAGGTCACAGCCTTTTGGCATTTGGGGGTTCTTCAGGCCATCCATGCCAGGTTATTGGTGAGACTGTTCAGCAGGAGTTTCTTCAGCCGGCATATCTTTCAGGGGTACAAACCAGGTAGCCAGAAAGGCAGGAATCGTCGCCACCATGACCCAAATGAAGAAATTTTTATAACCCAGCATATCGCTCAGGTAGCCACTGATCATCGAAGGAAGCATCACGCCCAGATTCATAATGCCTGTAGCAAAGGCATAGTGGGCCATCTTGTAATCCCCGGGTGCTATCTGCTGCATCATGAAAAGGATCAGCCCCACAAACCCAAATCCGTAACCAAAGTATTCGATGGCAATCGCTGAAGTAATGACAGAAAAATCTGTTGGTTGGAATACTGCCAGCAGAGCATACATCAGGAAAGGTAGGTTAAAAAAAGCACAAAGCACCATAAGGGTGGAGCGTGAAAGGCCTCTGGCAGAAACGTAATATCCTGCGACCAATGAACCGGCCAGGTATGCCACCGAACCGAAAGTCCCGTACGCTATACCAATATCCGATGTATTTAATCCGAGGCCGCCGGCTGCACGGTCTGCCTTCAGGAAAAGAGGGGCGATCTTTATGGCCTGTCCTTCGGCAAATCGATAAAGTATGATAAACAAGATGCCAAAAAATATATATTTTTTCTGAAAAAAAGTGGTCACCACATTGCCCAGACGCTCAAAACCCTCGCCCAAAGTCACAGGTTCCGTTCTGGCAGTATCTGCCGGCAGCATGACAGTATGGTACAGTCCGATAAGCAGCATAATCAGTCCATAGAGCCCCATGACGATCATCCATGCATTGGTCACTCCCTGAGATTTTTCGAGTTCGCCAGCCAGCCACACCAAAGCTCCGCTGGAAAAGATTTTGGCGAGATTGTAGGCCGCTCCTTGCCAGCCTACGTATTTAGCCTGGCTTTTTAAGTCAAGCACATTAAGATACACTCCGTCCACGGCCATATCGTGTGTAGCTCCCAGCAGGGCAATGACTGCCAGCACAGCTATGCTTGCCGCAAAAAACGAAGACAGGGTCAGGGACAAGGCCACGAGTCCGAACAGCAATCCAATCGATATCTGGGTAAAGACGGCAAAGAATTTTTTTGTCTTATAAATTTCGAGGAATGGGCCCCAGAGGGGTTTAAGGGTCCATGGCAGCATGATCAGGGAGGTCCAGAATGCTATTTTTGTGTCGGAGATGCCAAGGTTTTTAAACATCAGTGCTGATGCTGCGGCTATGGCCACAAAAGGCAGCCCCTGAGCAAAATAGGCGGTGAGCACCCATTTCATGGGATTGGAAGGTCCCTTAATTTTATTGTCCATTCTTAAGTCAGTTTATTATTATTTCGTCCATAAACAGCCAGGATCTGTCGCCAGCTCCCGGATTGCCGGGGAGAATAGTGCCGGCACTTTTTACACGGAACTTCAGATACCTTGCTGGCGGGCTGCTTATATCCAGGGCAACATCCAGGATCTGACCAGTGACCGAACCGTCAGAAATGCTGGTTTTTGCAGCCTCCTGCCAGTCTTTTCCGTCATTGGAAACTAAAAGCTCCACACCGGATGGGAGATGGATCCATGAACCGGGTTCATTAAAAAAGCGGAAAGTTACGTTGGATATCTTATGTGCTTTACCAAAATCATAGACACCTGAAGCATCAGGTCCCTGCCAACCGAGCCATTCAGGATGGTTGAATTTCTTGATCGGTCCGCGGATGCCGTTGTTCAGACTTGCTGCACCGTGGCCTTTATACTTTTGGTCCGGCATGCTGTCCAGGGTAAGGATGGCATGCCTCCCCGGATGGTCGTTTACCTCAATCACACAGGCCCTGGGCTTGATGTCTTTCCTGTCGATGGCAAAGGAATATTTGGCTCCCTTATCAAGTTTCACGGGTATTCCGGGCAAGACACGGGCCTTGTCACCTTTACCAGTAGACATAATTATCTGCTCGCCTTCAGGTACATGAAAGGAAACCGTGACCGGAGAGCCATTGCCACCGGCTATGACAGGATAGAGATCGTAGATGTGATTGGCCATATTGGCCCCTTTTTTTCGCCACCAGGCTTCGTGGATTAAAAACCTTTTTAAGAATTCAGCATAATCCTTGTTTGTACCCCAGAGTGCCTCAGACATGGCCATTCCCCTTGAAAAAACCATGTATTCCACTTTTGAAAAGTCAGGAATATACTCTGTCCAGAGGTTTGCCTGTCCGCCGAGGATATATTTTTGCTTTTCGGGCTCCAGCTCAGGGGGTACCGGCTCCCAATGGTAAACTTTTTCGACTGTGGTCAGCCCGCCAATGGCTACGGGTTCGTCAGGCGACTCTGACTGGTAGTGGTCAAAATAACAGTGGCTGCCCGGGGTCATAATCACATCGTGGTCCTGCCTGGCAGCTGCGAGTCCACCCTCGATGCCCCTCCATGACATGACCGTGGCATTGGGTGCAAGCCCGCCCTCGAGGATCTCATCCCAGCCTATGATCTGTCTTCCTTTGGAGTTGATATATTTTTCCATCCGTGTGATGAAGTAACTCTGGAGGTCCTCTTCATTGTCCAGGCCTTTTTCCCGTATCAGGTTTTGGCAAAACAAGCTGTTTTTCCACGAAACCTTGGGCACTTCATCTCCACCGATATGGATGTATTTGCCCGGAAAGAGCTGGATGACCTCATCAATTACATCCTCAAGGAAGCCAAAAGTGTATTCTGTCGGGCAATAAACGTCTTCAAACACACCCCACTTTGTGGCCACTTCATATGCGGGCTGGTCCTGCCCCTCACTTAGTTTGCCGGTGTTTCCGTCCTCACTTGCGGTCCTGTCCAGCCGGCAGCCCAGTTGAGGATATGCCGCCAGTGCTGCCAGCGAATGACCGGGCATCTCGATTTCTGGGATGACATTAATGTGCCTGTCTGAAGCATATCGGACGATCTCACGGACCTCCTCCTGGGTATAGTATCCTCCGTACCGCTTGCCGTCAAACTTGTGCGGCTGGTCGCTGTAATGACCGATCAGGGTTTCCTTACGGAATGCTGCCACTTCCTGCAGACGTGGGTATTTTTTTATTTCAATCCGCCATCCCTGGTCCTCGGTAAGGTGCCAGTGGAAGTTGTTGTATTTGTACATGGCCATGTAGTCCAGGTATTTTTTTACATCGGCCACATCAAAAAAATGTCTGCCTACGTCCAGGTGCATGCCCCGGTATTTAAATTTGGGTTTGTCCCTTACCACAGCTACAGGAAGCGGATAGCCCCTGTGCTCAGCTATCTGTCCGAGGCTGGTGAGGGCGTACTGCACTCCCGCACTGCTGCCAGCCCTGACTGTAACCTTGTCTGACGAAATTTCCAGAGTATACTCTTCCTCATCCAGTATTGTGTCAATAGCTACTTTTACATTAGCACTGCTTTCGTCAGAAAACGAAGTCTTGGGCAGACTGTTTACCATCAGCCTGAGGTAATCGGTAGTCAGCGAGTCCGGCAAAAACACTCTAAGCGAATTGATCTCAGAAGGCTGAAAATCAGAGGTCACGGAGGCAGGAGCCGGTATTACCCCAAGGTTATGGGCCAGAGCTTCAGGGGTCTTGTGTGAATGACATCCTGTCAATAAACCTGCTAAAAGGAGGATGAAAAGGGAGGTTTGTCTCATTTACCCGGTTTGGTTTTTGTTTCTCTGTTTCCCAGGTGGTCATAACCCCGAGACCGCATCAGGTCAATCATAGCTTTGGGTCTGAAATTAAGAATGAGGGCCCTGCGGTTTCTGTCGGCGGAGCTGTTACCAAGTGCGGCATGGAGCGTATAGCCATGATGGGCGATGGCAGACCCAGCTTTGAGTTTACCGTAGCTGATTTCGGCCTTTTCGTCTATCCTGCACTGAAGGGCTCCTCCAGATACCGGCTGGAAATGGGGCTGGATCGGCAGGATATGTGATCCCGCAATGTACATCATACAACCGTTTTGTGTATCTGCATCATCAAGTGCCATCCAAAACGAAACAGCTCTTTTATCAGGAAGGTCCGGCCAGTAAGCAGCATCCTGATGCCAGGGCGTCTCGGCATGTGTACCGGGAGCTTTATTTATCATCATGTCAAAATCCATCTCTATGTCATCGCCCAGCAACTCACGGGCAGTATCCAGTGCCTTCCTGTAGGTGGCAGTTTCCGGCAGCCTGCTATCTATCAATGACGGCCTCATGATCTGAGTGATTTTTTCGACTTTTTTATCTGAAGAAATATCACCGGTAAGGTCGCTTCTGAAGCCGTCAAGGTCATATTTTCCATGCAGAAAATCACTGTAAATTCCTCTGAGTGTCTCCAGTTCGTCTTCAACGACCATATCAGGTAATGTTACAAAACCAGTCCGTGAGAAGTCTTCCTTTATTGTCATGTTCTTTGTTTTAAGCTGATTACTGATTGATGTCTGAAGCCAGGTTGTTTTTTCTGTAAAATACTGCCTCACCATCGTATACACCAAAAACCACAAGAGGGCCTTTAACCGTTTTGACAGTGGCGAGTCCTCTGACATCACCCCTTACTCCTAACCCTGTATGTACTTGAGATACTACCGAGGGTTTGCCGGCAGGATCCCTGATGACCAAACCGTGATTACCGTTAAGCCTGCCCAGCTTTACCCGTACTTTTGACTGATTTCCGGCCAGCATCAGCTCTCCGCTGCCCGTGTCGGCACAGGCATATACCGGTGCAACCTGGACCTCTGCGGGAAGGTCCTCCCTGACTCCCTGGCCTCCCCTGAACCTAAAGACAGAGTTGGCCAGTGTATTGATCTCCAGAGGTTTTGCTTTAGCAAAATGAGCCTCGCCAAGCAGATCCGCAACGGTCGCCTTTGCGTACAGGCTGAAGGTGTTGAATCTCTTATTGAGCACAGGCACTTGTTTGATCATATCCTCTCTCGGAGCAAATGGGTACAATCCGCCGGAAAGATGATAGGCCAGGATGGGGTCGTAACTTCCGTTCTGGTCGTAGTCTTCATAAAATAATTTCATCGGGTGCTCTGCCGAAGCGGTAAGCTGCGAGTTAAGCCCGAGATTGCCAGCAATAACAGAAATGCCTGACTGGTCTTTGACAAGGTGCAGCGTTTTCCAAAGGCCTTTGTGATCCCGGTCCAGAAAGACGGAAGTCTTGTCCGTGAGTTTGCCGTTTTCGGCGGAAAAGATCCTCAAAGGCATCCATTCACCACAAGTGATTATTTCGTCCCGGCCGTCACCGTTGATATCTGCAGTCACCATATCCGTGACCAAACCTGCAGGCAGGTCTGTGGCCACCGGATCTGTAAAAACATTATCTCCTTTATTGGGTAAAATTATCACCGGCGTAGAGACGGGAAACTTTCCAAAATGACAGGTGCCTCCTATTATCAGGTCTTTGTCTCCGTCATTGTCTGTGTCGGTAAGGGCTATGGCAGACGGATTGGTCGATGCCAATGGAGTAAAACTGTGTTTTGTAAAGCCGCCCCTGCCATTGTTGCGGAGGACGTGGACACCCTTATCCGGGTGGGACTCATTATATTTGTAGGAGCCTGCAGCCACGATAAGGTCCGGCCCGTTGGGCCCGTCAATGGCCTGAATATCTGAAATCTCTACACCGTTGACAGGCAGGCCGGAGGTCTGGAATGTACCGTTTTGAGCCTGAATATAGAGTTTTGAAGGAGTCACGTTATTGCCTGTCAGCAGGAAGTCTTCAAGCCCATCCCGGTTGAGATCGGCAATCAGGCATGCCGGACCCCTGTCGGTCAAAAAGTACGGTAGAAGCCCCTGGGCTTTAAGATCGTTAAATTCGTCCAGAGCATAATTAAACCCAGGAACATCTGACACCTGCACATACTCGGGGGTTGGCGATGCAAGTGTCTGCCCTGATTTTGCTGCCGGATCATAGCTGATTTCCAAAACTGTATTGACCGTTGATGCTGCAGCGACCTGTGTGAGACCGTCCGGCCATCTGACAATGACACGGTCTATCTTGTTAATATCTCCAAGGCCAAAAAACACTTTTTGCTCCATAGTGGAAAGGAAGCCCCGGCTGGGCTGAAGATCTTTGACAAGGGTTGTATTGCCACTGATGAGTGTGACACGGGCCCCTATCCCGTTGAGATTGTTTTTGGAGCCTTTTAGCTTGACTGTCAGGTAATTGTTGTCTGATTTGTTGTTGTTTTTATAAATATAGGCATAATCTCCCACGTTTGTCACCACCAGATCCAGGTCTCCGTCATTGTCGAGGTCGCTATAGGCGGCACCGTGTGACACACTTGGTTTGGTGAGCCCCCATTCAGGAGCCTTGTTTTCAAATTTTTTTCCTGAGCTGTTTGCATAAAAATAGTTTGGCTGGTTTATAGGAGGCATGCTGGCCATATATTGTTCAAAAGTCACGGGATTCTCACCTTTGTCGGCTTTGACCACCTGATCGGCTGTAAATTGCAGAAAATCCATGTCTGTGTGGTCCCGAAGGTAACCGTTGGAAATAAACAGATCCTGATAACTGTCATTGTCAAAATCAAAAAACAAGCTGGCCCAGCTCCAGTCGGTATTTGACACTCCATACATCTGGGCACATTCCGAAAAAGAACCGTCGCCGTGATTTATCTGGAGTACATTTTTGCTAAACTGTGGCTGGAAGCCGTTTTTTATCATTTCTTCTATCTTATTGTAGTTGTCGGCACCCGAGTGCATCTTTTGAAGATAATTTCCTTCGGGAAGCATATCCAGCGACACCATGTCCATAAAGCCGTCGTTGTTGATGTCGGCAATGTCGCACCCCATACTGAACATAGAAGTGTGATCAAAGGCTTTTTTGGAGGATTCTGTAAAGGTTCCATTGCCATTGTTGAGGAAAAGATAGTCGGATTCATTAAAATCATTGCCTATGAAGACATCGTCCCACCCGTCATTGTTGATGTCAGCCACGCCCAGCCCCAGGCTGAGGCTCAGAACGTTGCCGGAAATTCCTGCCTCAACATTGACATTGGTAAACTTACCACTGTCATTTCTGAAAAGCTTGCTTTCGAGTTCAGGCTCTCTTTTATTTTTTAGCTTAAAAATTTCAAGACTGCCTTTGGAATACTCCGGTGCACTGTGATTGAGCAGAAACATATCTAGGTCTCCATCCCTGTCATAGTCAAAAAATGCCGAATGAGTGGAATAGGAATCATCATCCAGGCCATATTCTGCGGCCTTGTCGGTAAATGTCAGGTTGCCGTTATTGATGAGCAGCAGGTTTTTACGCAGTTTGGGAAATGGGTATCCGGCCCTGCAAACATAAATATCCATCCATCCGTCATTGTTGATGTCTACGGCATTGGCCCCGGTACACCAGCCTTCATTGGCGGCAACGCCGGAAGACTCCGTCACGTCCCTGAATTCCATTTCACCCTGATTGATAAACAGGCGGTTTTTGACCATATTGCCTGTAAAAAAGAGGTCCTGCCGGCCGTCGTTGTCAAAATCGGCTACGGCCACGCCTCCTCCATTGTAGAAATACTGGTATTTAAAAATATTGAAATTTTCGGTTTCCTTGAGGATGTTTCTGAAATCCAGACCTGTGTCGTCCTTCTCAAGCAAGGTAAACATACTATTATTTTCCTTTTTACATGCTCCTGCTGCCAGGAAAAGGAGGGTGCAAAGGAGGTAAATCTTCGGTTTGGAAAACATGGCTTCTATTTGATTCAAAAGTATCACTTGGCTTTCAGATATGCAATTTTTTACACAGTATATAAAAACAGGGGGCGGAAATAAATCCATAAAGCCACATGAATTTTTTTCCGTCCCCCTGTACTTTTAATTAATCAATCACTTATTAATCCACGTCCCACCATAAGTTGGTACCACCAGTATCGGGGCCTTTAAGACAGGCCACACCTGAGGCAACCCCCTTCGGGTTTTGAGCATATTCGTTGCCGATAAACTTGACTCTCTTTACCTGCTTTTCGGTATCGATGGTACCACCACTGTTGTTAACCACAACAGGGAAAAGCTTGGGATAGCCTGTTCTTCTGAATTCAGACCAGGCTTCCTGACCGTCCGGAAACATTGCAATCCACTTTTGAGTGATGATCTTTTCCAGCTTGGCTTCCGTAGAAGCTGCATCATTCCAGGCAATGGTTGCCGTGCTGAGATTTGGAGATGATGCATCCACTGAGTTGGCCGGGTTTACAGGGTCTACATATGGCACAGGCTTTGAGGTGGCATCTGCCAGATATGCGGCTGTGCCGGAGGCACCATGCTGAGCAAAAGATGCTGTAATTCCTGCTTCATAGAGTTCCTTGGCACTGCCGCCTGCTCCGGCCCAACCTCTGAGGGCTGCTTCGGCCCTGAGGAAGGTAACTTCAGCAGCAGTCATCAGCTGTACATCTCCCAGCTTCTTGAGGGCTGAGAAGTTTTCGTACTGACCTTTGCTGGCGATGGCTATACCTTGCCTGATTCCCTTGTAATCACCAGGGAACTGCTTTGACTGCTCAAAGTAAACACCGAGCCTTGGGTCATTGTAACCCTTCAGGATGGATTCCATGGGAGCTCCCATTCTTACGTCATTCCATGCACCGCTCATTACATTGAGAGGATGCTCAAGGCCGGTTTTTACCACAAAGTTATCGCCGTTGTCGGTGATCACTCCGTAGGTGTTAGCCAGAGCTTTTTCGCCCTCGGCTTTGGCTCTGGCAGGATCAACCTTTGAGATCCTGATAGCAAGCCTGAGCCTCATAGAGTTGGCCAGCTTTATCCACTTGGGAATGTCACCAGCATATACTTCGTCAAATGCTGCAAAAGGCTTGGCTCCCGGATTGTCGTTGACATACTTTGTAAGTCCGGCCACACCACTATCGAGGTCTTTGAAAAACTGGTCATAGACCTTTTCCTGACAATCGTAAAGAATTGTGCCGTCATCGGATACTTTTCCAAATTCTGAGTAAATAATAGGGCCGAACATATCGGACAACCGGTGCATGGCGGCCACTTTTACGATGTCCATCCAGGCAACAAATTCAGGATAGTCCGTTCCTGCCTTTTCCTTGACAAACTTGGCACTGGACATCACATTGTAGGCAGGATTCCATGCCCATGTATTCCAGCCATCTACAAAATTATAGTTCATATTATTGCTGTTACCGGCAAATGGTGTAGGCGGCATCATATAACCGGAATATACATCACCGAGAAGGTTTTGCTGCAACTGAGTGATCCAGGCAGGTCCCTGCACATAAATATTCCTTATGGTATTGATAAACGGCTCGCCTATCAACCGGTAGTCGGCACCGAGTTCGGTTTCTGTAACAGCATATGGGTCTTTGTTAAATTCATCAAAATCCTTGTCACAACCCGTAAACGCCACCCACGAGCCCAATGCCGCAAATATTGTCAAAATGGTTATTATTTTAAATTTCATTTTTTTATGTGTTTTGACTTTTATAAAATTAAAGATCAACGGAAAGGCTCACACCCAAACTGCGGGTAGTCGGAATACTGAATACATCCACGCCCTGAAGGCCAACACCGGTAGAGAATGTCAGATCCGGGTCAAATGGTGCCTTCTTTGTGAAGAAGAAAAGATTTCTTCCTATGAGATTCACCTTTACATTTTTGATGGTCCCCTTGCCGGAGATGATGGATTTAGGTAGTGTGTAGCCTACGGACAATTCCCTGAGCCTGATATTGGTCGCATCGTACATATAGGCTTCGGTGATACCGTTACGTCCGCCCACTGCTGAATAGTACTTTTTGGCATCCATTTTTGTAACAGCCACGCCGTCTTTGGTCGCTGCATTAATGGTAACACCTCCTGCATCCCTTGCATCTGCTGATTCCTGAGACACGCCAAACAAGTCAAGCATGGACTGAGTGATGGACATCACCTTACCGCCAAATCTTCCGTCAATGAGGAACCTCACATTGACACCCTTGATAGTGATCTCATTGTTGAGACCCGCCATGAAATTTGGATTGGCATTGCCAAGGTTAAAGTAGCCGTCCTTTTTGGTAGGATTGCCATCTGCATCCACGATGATGCGTCCCTGTGCATCTCTATCAAAAGCCACACCATAGATGTCGCCAAACTGTCCGCCTTTCTTCAGCACCATCCTGTAACTGTTTACACCCTCATTGGTAATAAATAAAGGAGCGTCGTCATCATCCAGGGTAGGATGTACAGCAATAACCTTATTGGTATTCTTAGTGAAGTTGAGGGAGGCGTTCCAGCTTAAATCACTTCCTTTCAGGATCTGATATCCTATGAGACCTTCAATACCGGAGTTTTGAATATTACCTGCATTTACCAGATAATTGGTAAATCCTGAGCCTGAAGGAGCAGCTATCTGGATAAACTGGTCTATGGTATTGTTTTTATAATACGTAAGGTCGAGACTGAGTCTGTTGTCAAGGGCCCTCATATCCAGACCTACTTCAAATGACTTGGACTTTTCAGGCTTGAGCTCTGTTCCAGGTATTACACCTACAGTGGTAAGAGCAAGTTGGCCGTTTACTATCTGGTGCCTTTCCTGGATAGGGTTGTTGAGGTAAGCAGGAATACCGGAACCTACGATGGCATAGGATGCTCTGATCTTGGCAAAGTTAATGCCGCCAAGGTCCATTTTCTCGGTGATTATGCTGCTCAAACCCACGGAAGGATAAAAGAACGACTTGCCTGGCAGCGAACTGGACCAATCGTTTCTGCCGGTGATATCCAGATAAAGGAAATTATCATACCCAAACTGTGTGCTGGCAAAAACTGAATTGGTCTTAACCCTTGACAGTCCTTCTGAAAGTGTACCCTGAATCGGATTTTTGATGTTTTGAAGGCTGAATTCATTGGCAAAATTAAGTCCGCCATTGGTACCTGAGTCAGTGAGGAGGCTGTATACCTGGCGATTGTTGTGTGAAACTCCCACACTTGCATCAAAACTCAGTTTTTCTGAAAAATCCCTCTTAATGTTCAAGATAGCATCGCCATACAATAAGGTATTGGTCAGTTTTGAAAAGCCATATCTCCCATTAGGGTGCGAAAGCGTACCCTGAGTACCGGCATAGATCCTCTGCTCAAAATTGTCAAATGACTTGTCGATATTGCCCCTGAGCTGGAGGCTGAGCCAATCGTTGAAAGCATAGGATGTGGTCAGTCCTGAAATTACCCTGTTTCTGGAATTGTCGCTGAGATTGCGGTTGATGATCCAGTAAGGGTTTTGCTGGATGTCGGCGTCTGCATGCCAGTTTTGCAGGTTTAGGTTTCTGTTCGTATTAAAAACCTCAAAGTTCTTTTTGTAATTTGCGAAGTCAAGACCTCTCGGGAACAAATACAAACCGGTAAGAGGATTGAAATACAGTCCCGAAGCAGGCCTGTTTGCTACATCCTGCTTAATAAAATTGACATTGGCCTTAAGGTTAAGCTTTTTGTCAAAGAATGAAGCCGTTTGATTGAAGTTGAAATTGTGCCTTCCCAGAGTATTGGAGGGTACCACACCCTTTGCACTGGTATTGCTGTAAGAGAAATAACTCTGGGCAATGTCTGTGCCTCCGCCCACGGATACCGAATTGATGAAGTTGGATCCGTTCTGAAAAAAGTCACTCACGTGGTCATTAAAACTGCCTTTGGCACCCCAGGAGGTTACGTCGCCGGCTGCAGTCTGTGCATAACTGTACTGCAAAGGAGGCAGGCTGAACGGGCTGTCTGATACATAGCTTGATGAAAGCTTGATCTTGGGTGCCCCGGCCTTACCTTTTTTAGTAGTGACGAGGATTACCCCGTTAACTGCCCCTGATCCGTAGAGGGCAGCAGCTGAGGCACCTTTGAGTACACTGATGGACTCAATGTCCTCGGGGTTAATGTTGCTGATGCCGTCCCCGCTGTCAATCCCTCCACCAAAGATTCCTGCCTGTTCGCCACCGTTGGTGTTGTTCATGGGTACGCCATCGATCACGTAAAGTGGGGAGTTGTTGGTGGTGGACTTGTTACCTCTAAGTACGACCCTGGTTGATCCTCCGATGCCGGATCCGCTCCTGCCGATAAAAAGGCCTGCGGATCTTCCCTGGAGGGAATTAATTACGTTTGCGTCCTTGAATGTGGTAAGGTTTTCGGCTTTCACTTCATCAAGGGCATAAGTCAGTCCTTTTTTCTCCCTCGAAATACCGAGGGCTGTGACCACCACCTCGTCGAGAGCAGTACCTTCTGACAGGGCAATGCTCAAGCCGGATGTGGCTCCGGTAACTTCAACCTCCCTGGTACCAAAACCTATGTAGGAGACTTCAAGCACTGCCGGTGTCTTGGTGAGTTTCAGGCTGAAACCACCGTCAATGTCGGTGATCGTGCCGTTTGCGGTCCCTTTTTCGAGGACAGAAGCCCCGATCATGGGTGATCCGTCCTTGTCAGCAGTCACCGTACCGGAAACCGTTTGGGCACTTAGTCCCCAGGAGGACAGCACAAACAGCAGGCACAGGGCCAGCGGTACCGGTCTTTTTGTACCGTGTCTGCCATCTGAAAACAATTGTTTAAAAATTTTCGTCATGCTTTAATGATTTAATAAGTTAACAGTATAAATTGAAAAATTAAAATTTCCACCTGACAAAGGCCTCCATGGCCTCGTATTCGGCAAGGCCGAGCGTATTATAGAGGTGTGCCGTCTCCTTGTTTCTGTCTTCGGCCCGCTGCCAGAACTCACGGGTATCTTCTCCTGGGAATACCGGATGGTCTTTTTGAGACTGGTGCATAAATATGGCCTTCCTTTTTTTCATCAACTCGTCGGGACTTATAGGCACAGCCATTTCTATCTCATCAATGGGCCACTCATGCCATGCTCCCCTGTAAAGCCACAGGTAGCAGTCTTTCCACCACTTCTGATCCCGGGTCCTTTCAAAAGCTTCCAGGATGGCATCCAGACACACCCTGTGTGTGCCGTGCGGGTCTGCCAGGTCGCCGGCTGCATAGACCTGGTGTGGCTTGATGTCATTAAGCAACTGGACGATGATCTGATAATCGGCTTCCGAAAGTTTGTTTTTTCTCACGCCGCCGGTTTCGTAAAATGGCATATTTAAAAAGTGGATATTCTTTTCTGCCAGACCACAGTACATGGCCCCACTTCTGGCTTCCTGTCGGCGTATCAGCCCTTTGACCAGCCTCAGTTCCTTGATGTCGTTTTCGTTGATGTCCTTGTTGCCGACAAATTTTGAAATTTTGTCAGCTATCCTGAAAATTTCAGGGTTATCGATGCCCATACTTTGAGCAAAATCTGCCAGAAACTGAGTGTATCTCCACGCGTCGGAATCGTGGACTGCAATATTCCCGGATACCTGATATGCTACATGCACATCATGACCTTGCTCCACAAGCCTGAGGAAGGTACCACCCATGGATATCACATCATCATCCGGGTGAGGGCTGAAAATAATAACCCGCTTTTTGGCAGGGTGTGCCCTTTCAGGCCTGTGCGAATCGTCAGCATTGGGCTTGCCTCCGGGCCATCCGGTGATGGTATGCTGCAGCTTGTTGAATATCCTGATATTCAGCGTGTAAGCACTCACATATTCGGCAATGAGCTCAGAGAGGCCGTTATTGATATAGTCCTCATCTGTCAGTTTGAGGATGGGTTTCCGAAGTTTGAGAGATAGCCAGATGACAGCCTTTGCAATGAGTTTTTCGTCCCATTCACATATTCCTGCCAGCCATGGTGTCTTTACCTTGGTAAGAGATGCAGAGGCAGCTGCATCCACATAAAATTTAACATTCCCGTGGTTTTGAAGGTAGGTGGCCGGCACCATCTCGCTTACCTCGCCTTCTATAGCCTCCCTGACGATGTCAGCCTTATGCGATCCCCAAGCCATGATAAATATCTGTCTGGCCCTGAGGATGGTCCCTATACCCATGGTAATAGCCCTGTAAGGTACATACTCTTCTTTGCCAAAATCCTTGACCGCATCCATCCGGGTCAGGTGGTCGAGTTTGACCAACCTTGTACGGGAGGTCAGCCATGAACCCGGTTCGTTAAACCCTATGTGACCCGTGCGGCCGATGCCCAGGATCTGTATGTCTATGCCTCCGGATATTTCGATTTTCTTCTCGTATTCCTGGCAAAAATTTTCTACATACTCCATCGGAATGTCCCCGTTGGGAATGTGCACATTGGCCGGATTAATATCGATATGGTTAAACAGGTATTCATTCATAAACCTGACATAAGACTGCGGAGCATCAGGTTTCATAGGGTAATATTCGTCGAGGTTGAATGTGATCACATTGTGAAAAGAAAGGCCTTCCTCCTTGTGCAACCTGACCAGTTCGTTATACACCTTGATAGGAGATGAGCCGGTCGCCAGACCGAGGACTATGTTTTCGTTGTCCTGCTGCTTTTGCCTTATGCACAAGGCTATATACCTGGCAATATGAACAGCCCCCTCTTCGGGATTATCCCATACTTTGATGGGTATTTTTTCAAATCTTTTCAGTTGGTACTTCAATCCTGCGCCGGATTCCTGAACTATTTTGCTTTGAACTGACTCCATTTTACGCTTTGTTGGGGCAAAAGTAATACATTTGTGCACGTGCACAAATTTTTTAGAAAAAAATTTTACCTGGAGGCTCCGTGAGTATTGCACCGCCCACCCGGCCAATAATATTTTATCTGTTATATAAATTAATAACATACCTTTGGCTTCATTAGCATTAAGCAGCATTTATAAACACAGGATGAAAAACGTATTATTTTGGTCTGTCATATCGGCATTGGCAGGTTTTCTTTTTGGTTTTGACACCGTGGTCATCTCCGGAGCTGAGAAGGCACTTCAGGAGCTTTGGCCGAGGGGTGAACTTTTCCATGGATGGGTGATCATGTCTTCCGCCCTGTGGGGTACGGTGATAGGTGCCATCTTTGGAGGTTGGCCCACAGACAGGCTGGGACGTAAACCCACGCTGATTATCATCGGTCTCCTGTATTTTATTTCGGCGGTAGGTTCGGGTCTCGCCACCGGACCCTGGATGTTTGCCATCTACCGCTTCATAGGTGGCCTGGGCGTAGGAGCTTCAACCGTGGCAGCACCGGCTTATATTTCCGAGATAGCTCCTGCAGCCAGCCGGGGCAGATTGGTGGCTCTTTACCAGTTTAATATTGTTTTTGGTATCCTGGTGGCCTTTATTTCCAATTATTTGCTGAGGGACTTTGGCTCAGAGCCATGGAGATGTATGGTAGGCATTGAAGCTGTGCCGGCATTCGTTTATTTTATCCTTGCGTTTTTCATCCCTGAGAGCCCCAGATGGCTTATTACCGTAAAAAACAGGCCCGATCTTGCCGACGAAACGCTGATGGTCATGGACCCTTCCACTCCTGTCGCGGATCAGATCACCAGAATCCTTTCAGACCATAGCAATACAGACACCAGCGAGACCATCTGGGACAGAAAGTACAGGTTTCCGGTGATTCTTGCTTTTTTTATTTCATTTTTCAACCAGTTTTCAGGGATAAATGCATTTCTGTATTATGCACCGCGGATCTTTGAGATTGCCGGCCTTGAAAAATCTTCCGCACTTCTCAGCAGTATCGGGATAGGTATCACCAACCTTGTCTTTACCTACGCGGGATTGATGCTCATAGACCGGCTGGGCAGAAGACAGCTCATGTACATTGGCTCCGTTGGTTATATTGTTTCACTTGCCATGGTTTCACTGGCCTTTTTTGCCGGTATCAAGGGCATGATGGTGCCGATTTTCCTTTTTATGTTTATCGCCTCACATGCCATCGGCCAGGGTACGATCATATGGGTATTTATTTCAGAAATTTTTCCCAACCATCTGCGTGGCAAAGGGGCGGCCTTTGGCACCAGCATACACTGGATCTTTGCAGCACTGATACCTGCCATGGTCCCGTGGCTTTTTAATATCATAGGCCCGGGCACCGTATTTGCCACGTTTTCCATCATGATGGTGGGCCAGTTGCTTTTTACGTGGAAAATGATGCCCGAGACTAAGGGGGCAAGCCTGGAAGAACTGGAACATATTTTGACTAAAGGATTCCGTTCCTGACCCGATAGCTATCTGAAATATCAGACGGCCTGGCTTCATTAAACGCCATGTGCACGGACACACAAAATTTGCTGCCAAAAGTTTCCAACTTAGCCACGTAAGAATTACATTTGTATTTTGCCGATGAAGAAGGTCACCATTAAGGATATAGCCCGCATAGCAGGTGTCTCCAGAGGCACAGTGGACCGGGTCATAAATGGAAGAGGCAGTGTTACCCCCGAAGTCGAACAAAGAATCATCAAGATCGCCAGCGACTTGGGTTACGAAAAAAATCTAATGGCAAGTGCCCTGGCTTCAAACCGTGTTTTCCGTATAGCCATTGTAACTCCTGACCCAAACAGTGACTCCTTCTGGATGCAGCCCCGCGAAGGCATACAAAACGCCCTTGAGCTGGTAAAGCACTATGGCATCATCGTTGATTATTTTGATTTCAATCTTTTTAGGAAGGATGAGTTTGAGATGCAAATGGAAAATGCCATCAATTCCAAACCGGATGCTATACTCACAGCCCCTACCTTTACTCAGGAGAGTTTGGAGTATCTCGAAATGGCCGAACAAAACAACATACCATTCATCACCATTAATACCGAAATCCACCATCCGGACGTACTGTGCTACGTAGGTCAGAATTCGTTTAACAGCGGATACCTTGCAGGCAGGTTGTTTTACCTCCGACTTAAGCCCGGAGATGAGATTATAACCCTGAACCTGGGACACACCCTGGCCAACGCACAACACTACTCCGACAAGCTTGCAGGACTCAGGGAGTACATCCAAACCCACCATATGACAGAAAACCCTGTATATTGGTATGAATTTGACCAGTTTTTGGATGAAGACAAATTACTGGAATTCTGGCAGGATATCAAAGCCAGGCACCCGAGGATGAAAGGTATATTTTTTACCAATTCCAGGGCATTCAGGATAGTTAAATTCTTTAGCCCGGAAGACAGTCGCAGGTACGATGTTGTCGGCTTTGATATGATCGATCCCAATATCCAATTTCTTAAGGAGGACATGATCGATTTTATCATTAATCAAAATCCCATACTCCAGGGTTATATGGGCATAATGAACTTTGTCAACCACTTTGTACTTAAAAAGGAAGTCAAGAAGATTCAATACCTGCCTCTGGATATCGTCATCAAAGAAAATGTTGATTTTTACATCGACAACTTCAGAAATCACACCGTCGCCAAAGGATAAGCGGCATCATACATACTCCAGGGCCTGGTCGATGTCCCAGATGATATCCCGGTAATTTTCCACACCTACAGAAAGCCGTATAAGGCTGTCGCGAATACCCATTTCTTCCCTGTGCGATGGCTCGATACCGGCGTGGGTCATGGAGGCAGGATGCTCTGCGAGGCTCTCGGTACTTCCCAGGCTTACAGCGAGTTTTATCATTTTCAGGTTATTGAGAAAAGCGAATGCTTCCTTTTCGCCACCCCTGATATCAAAAGACAACATGGCTCCCGGTGAGGTATACTGCCTTTGATAGATCTCATAGGCCGGACTGTGTGGCCGGATGCACCCAAGGTAATATACTTTATCTACTTTAGGGTGTTCCAGGAGGTGGTCAGCCACCATAACGGCGTTTGAAGCCTGCTGTTCCATCCTCACCTTGAGCGTTTCAAGGCTACGCATGAGCAACCATCCTGTCCACGGCCCTGCCATATTGCCCAGGAAGGTGCGTAAAGTCTTGACTCTCTTTATTATCTCAGAAGAACTAAGGACTGCCCCGGCTATTACGTCACTGTGCCCCCCTATGTACTTTGTTGCAGAGTACAATACAATGTCGGCACCATGGCGGAGAGGGTGCTGCCAGAGGGGTCCCATATAGGTATTGTCCACGGCCGTCAAAACTTTTTTATCCCCCTGAGAATACTGTGCAGCCACGCGGACGCAACTTTCGATGTCTATAATAGTGTTGGTTGGATTGGCGGGGGTCTCAATGTAGATCATAGCCAGTGAATCTTTATGTCCGATGTTGTCCACCAGGCTTCTGATTTCGTTTTCGGTCATACCCGGCCTGAATCCGAGCGGGTGGATACCGATCTTTGGTAAAAAGTGATTGATAAAATGATCCGTGCCGCCATAGACCGGCATGCTGTAAAGAAGGAGATCACCGGGTTTGAGGAACTCGAGCAGCACAGTAGTTATCGCAGACATGCCGCTTTCGAATACCGCACATTCCTCTGCTCCATCCCACAGGCAAAGTCTGTCTTCCAGGATCTCAAGGTCAGGGTTATTGAGCCGCGAATAAATAAGGCCCATCTCTTCATTGGCTCTCTGTTCTCTCAGGCCGTAGGCAACCTCAAAAAATGCTTTTCCTTCTTCGGCCGTCTTAAATACAAAAGTCGAGGTCTGAAATACAGGGCATTTGATGGCACCCTCTGACAGGGACGGCTTATATCCGTATGACATCATCAGGGATTCAGGGCTGAACTGATGACTATGATTATTATTCATGGTTCAAAACAATCTGGTTATTATGATGATAACATCTGGCTATAGCCCCCGGTTGCCCTCGGGCATTATTTTCTCTACTTTTTGGATTTACTTGCCTCTTTGACAGTAATGATAAACCGGCAAGGATAACAATTTTGACCTTATCGTGTTTATTGGCTGAAAATATGAAATTCAGATGGGAAAAGATAAGATAAAAATCGTGGCCTTTGGGGCCAGTTCGTCTTCCACTTCTATAAACCGCAGATTTGCCCTGTATGCGGCTTCCAGGCTGGGAGGCAATACCGATTTGATAACCCCCGACCTCAATGATTATGAAATGCCCATATTTTCGGTTGACCGCGAAAAGAAGGACGGGTATCCGTCAAGAGCCCATGAGTTTATCAGATTGCTGGCGGAATCAGACGGAATCATTTTGTCCATGGCAGAACACAATGGCTCTTACACCACCGCATTCAAGAACTTAATGGACTGGTGCTCAAGGATAGAAAGTAAATTTTTTGCCGACAAGCCGATGCTGTTACTGTCTACATCACCAGGGGGCCGTGCTGCAGGCTTTGTCATGGAAGCAGCAAAAACCAGGTTTCCCCTGCATGGAGCCAATATTGTGGCGACCTTTTCATTACCTCAGTTCAGTCAGAATTTTGACGAACAAAACGGCATTACCGACCCTCAGCTGAATGAAGGATTTTTGTCCGGCATCAAAAACTTGCAAAATGCCCTTGATATAACCCTGTAAGGCCGGTTGTTACTTCAGTTTTCCGAGTAACAGACCCAGCACACCACCGGTTATGGCACCCATCAACCCATTTACGATCACGTCGGTAAATATCTTGGTGTAATCTGCCGGCAAGTTAGAATACATAAAAAAATTCATCGACAGACCATACAATAAACCTACTACACCCCCGGCTACAGCTCCGGAAGCCAGGGTTGTGATACCTGACCATCTTACAAAAATGTAGCCAAGAAGCAACGAAAAACTGAGGCACCCGAGATACACAAAAAGCAGATTATGATTTTCGGATGCAGGGTAGAGATCCTTAAAAAGCATGCCATAAAACACCCAACCCAGCATAAAATAAACCACGCTGGCTACCAGACTGCCGATCACAAAATTTTTTACATTCATTGATTTAAAGTTTTGTTGGTTAATAATACGTTTTGCTTAAAAATTAAATCGTTTTTGAGCGTATTGTGCCCCAAATATAATTAATTGTATTATATTTTTAAAATATTATTTCAGAAAAATAATTGCATCCACCGATATTCCAGCCCGAAATATTGGCAGATCAAGATCTTTAATGGGTGAACACAGCCCTGCCAGGACCTTTACGGTCAATACATCCAAATACCGGGAATCTTTGGTAAAAATGTGACCTTTGTGGAGTATGAATTCAAATAGTTATAACTTTTTTCGATTATAAACAATAAAAGTTATCTATTTACTCTGAAAGCATCCATAGGTATTTCTGTTTTTTCGCCGCTGATGATCTGCCTGATAAGGTAGCCTGTGGCAGCGGCCAGAGAGATGCCCACCATAGCATGGCCTCCGGCTATTGTGACATTATCGTGTATCGGGCTGGGGCCTATGTAAGGCAAGCCATCTGGTGTACAGGGTCGTAATCCCGCCCATACATCTTTTGGTTCCGGCACCCTGAGGTTAAGGCCGGGATAAAAAAGATTGGCTGCATGTACGATTGGTGCCACCCTTTTCATGTTGATCTCATGGTTTAATCCGCCAAGTTCCATCGTGCCGCCTATCCTGAGGCCATCGGAAAAAGGGGAGATAGCTACCCGTTCGTCTACCAGTATGGCAGGGTATTTAAGACCTGAATCCAGGCCTTTGTAGGTTATACTGTAACCTTTGCCGGGCTGCACAGGCAGGCTGAGTCCTAGTTTTGCCCCTAAACCTTCCAACCATGAACCACCGGCAAGCACCAGGTGGTCGCAACTGAAACTTTGTTTGTCTGTCTGCACTGCGGTAATCTTTTTTCCTGTGACAGAAAAATTTTCCGCACATTGGTCATAGCCAAAATCAACTCCCATCCTGCTGCAGGCTGCCCTAAGTGTATTCATCATTTTAGGTGGATTTATATGGCAGTCCACCGGAAAATATACTCCGCCCAGTATTCCGGAGCTGATGCCGGGTTCCATCCGCCTCACTTCATCAGCAGACAATACGGGTACCTCCATACCAAATTTGCGGGCTTCTTCGGCAAGTCTGGATTCTGCCTTTTGGGCCTCCGGGGTATTGTACAGCATAAAGCAGCCCCTGGTCTCCAGCTCAAATCCGTGATCCAGTTCTCTGTCCATCCGGATGGTTAACTCCCTGCTCAAAACTGAAATATTGTACAGATGGGGTGCATTTTCACGAACTTTTTGTTCCGTAGCATTCCGATAAAAATTCCACCCCCACCGGATCAGGGATCCGCTGAGCCTTGGTTTTATGTAAAAAGGGCTCGTGGAGCTGAGCATCCACCTCAAGCCCTGAGCCACGACCCCGGGAGAGGCCAGCGGGATGATATGGCTCGGAGCTATGTAACCGGCATTACCAAAGGAACAGTTGTCAGTACCTTTGGTCTGGTCAATGACTGTAACTTCGTAACCGGCCTCCCTTAGCCTGTAGGCACACATCAGACCTATAACCCCTCCTCCCACAATCACTACATTCATAAAGTGATGTTTTTCAGTTTGTATTCAATAACCTATCAGACTAAATCACCTGAAACCCGCCTGCATAGGGATCGTCCTCCGGATCCACCGTTATGGTATTGTATCCATAGATCCTGGCCCATCCCTCTATGGACGGTATTATGGCCTGGTACTCTCCTACTGTGGTGATTGCCTCTACTCTTCCTGTAAAGGTGCTGCCGATGTAACTTTCATGGATAAAATCACGGCCGGGTTCGATCAGGCCCTTGGCGTACCATTGGGCCAACCTTGCAGAAGTCCCTGTACCGCATGGCGACCTGTCTATGGCTTTGTCTCCGTAAAAAACGGCATTTCTGGCAGTGGATGAAGCTGCAAGTACACTCCCGGTCCACATGACATGGGAGCAGACATTGATTGACGCATATTCCGGGTGGGCGAAAGCGTATTTTTCATTGATCAGCTGTCTGACCTCACGGCTCCAGGTGATGAGCTGTTCGGCAGTGTGGTGACCAATACCCCGAAAATTAGTCTGGGGGTCAATGATGGCATAAAAATTACCTCCATATGCAACATCTGCGGTGAGCCTGCCCAGATAACTGCTTTCTATCACCAGATCTTTAATATACAAAAATGATGGAACATTACGCAGTTTGACAGACCTGACTTTACCGCTTGCATCCTGCCGGTATTCAACCTCTACCAGACCAGCGGGAGTTTCCATCCTTATTTTACCAGGTACTTTTGGTCTGACCAGCCCTTCTTCCACAGCAATCGTAATCGTGCCTATGGTGCCATGGCCACACATAGGAAGGCAGCCGCTTGTTTCGATAAATAATACGCCTACATCATTGGCAGGGTCAGAGGGAGGATACAGAACCGATCCGCTCATCATGTCATGTCCTCGCGGCTCAAACATGAGGCTTTTCCGTATCCAGTCATACTCAGCCATAAAATGGGCCCTTTTTTCCATCATGCTGTCCCCGATGAGTTCGGGAGCACCGCCGGCAACCACTCTTACAGGATTACCGCAGGTATGGGCATCTATACAAAAAAATCGTTTTTTATACATCGTCAGCCTATTGCCGTCCTGGTAAATTCGCCGTTTACCTTACGGAGAATACCCAATGGATTGGAATTTTTTAATTCTTCGGGCAGCAGCTCATCAGGGCAGTCCTGGTAACATATCGGCCTTACCCATCTTTTGACGGCGTCCATACCGACTGAAGTAAAACGCTGGTCCGTGGTAGCCGGATAGGGCCCTCCATGGACGGTAGCATTTGAAACCTCTACGCCCGTCGGCACCGCATTAAAGACAATACGGCCAGCTACTGTGGTGGCAATATCCATCAGGTCGGCGTGCAACTCAAGATCGTGGGCTGTGGCGATCAGCGTGGTGGTAAGCTGTCCTTTGAGAGACTCCCATACCTCTATCAGTTGCTGCTTGTTGTTGCAGACTACAATAAGCGAAAAGGGCCCGAAAATCTCATGATGCAGATCCGGGTTTTTTAGGAATGTATCCGCATGAACCCGGGCCAAAACAGGACTGGCCACCAGAGATCCCGTAGCATGGGCATGATATATGGTCTCCACGCCTTTGTCATACAAGACCTTGTCCAGTCCTTCCATGTAGTTTTGATGTATACCCTTATGCAGCATTTTATAGGCTGGCAGCATCGACAACTCAAGGGCCAGCAGACTTGTAAAGTGATTCAGCACGCTGCTTTTTATCCCTAGCATGATACCCGGATTGGTACAAAACTGTCCTACCCCCATGGTGATGGAGCCCGCAAATTGTCTGGCAACTTCGGGGGCACGATGCATCAGGGCATCCTTCAGGAGAATCACCGGATTTGTACTACCCATCTCCGCAAAAACAGGTATCGGCACTTCACGGCCTGCAGCATAGTCGTAAATGGCCCTCCCTCCGCTTAGACTGCCTGTAAAGCCTACTCCGGCAGTAAGAGGGTGTTGAGTTAATATTTTCCCAATTTCAAATGATGTGCCTTCCACATGCTGGAATACAAAAGGATGAAGCTTGCATTTGGATACTGCACTGGAGATGGCACCAGCCACCAACCGTGATGTTTCAGGATGAGCAGGGTGGCCTTTGACCACAACCGGGCACCCGGCTGCCAGGGCTGAAGCTGTGTCGCCGCCTGCAGTGGCGTAAGCAAGGGGAAAATTGGACGCACCAAAAACCAGAACCGGACCCACCGGTACGGCCATTTTTCTCATATCAGGCTTCGGAGCCGGCTTCCGGTCCTCTATTCGGGTGTCGACAACGGCCTCCACCCACGAACCCTCATCCACCAGCCTGCCAAAATCCCTGAGCTGGCCGCAGGTCCTGGCTCTCTCACCAGTAAACCTCACCACGGGCAGATTGGTCTCTTTAGAGGCTGTCTCAAGCAGCACGTCTCCCAGAGCCTCAATCTCATCTGCAATGGTATTCAGAAACACTTTTTTTACCTTACCGGAAACATGCCTGTACGAAAGGTAAGCTTCGTATGCCTGCTCCATCACTTTGTTGAGTTCATTTATCATACTGACCTGTTCTTGAGATTTATTTTTTTGAGGTCCGGTCTGCCCGTCTTAGCTTTTTCAATGACAGATAAAACTCTATCGCGTTCCTCTCCCAGCAGGGTCAACCGCGGAGACCTTACGTATTCGCTTCCCAAACCTTCCATTTGCTCTGCAAGTTTGATGTATTGGACCAGTTTGGGATGTATATCCAGCTCCAGTAAAGGCAGGAACCACCGGTAGATTTCCCTTGCCTCGTCATACCTCCCCATTCGCACCAGGTCATAGACCGCCATTGTCTCGTACGGATAGGCACAAACAAGTCCTGCCACCCATCCGTCCGCTCCCATTACCAGAGATTCCATGGCAAGGGTATCCACGCCACAGAGCACCTTCAGCCGGTCGCCAAAAAGACTCTTCAGCCGGGTAACATTGGAGACATCCCGTGTAGATTCCTTTACTGCAAGGATATTGGGACAAACCATGAGTCTCTCAAACATGGCCGGAGTCACCTCCACCTTATAGTCCACGGGATTATTGTAGATCATAACCGGAAGGTCAGTTGCATTGGCCACAGCCATAAAATAAGCTGTACACTCCCTCTCATCGGCCTTGTACCTCATGGGTGGCAGCAGCATCAGGCCGTCAGCACCCCATTTTGAGGCAAGTTTTGCCTGATGTACAGCCTCTCGTGTTGAACCCTCGGCAATATTAAGGATAACCGGTACCCTTTTGTCTGATGTCTCGAGGCTGATGCTGACCAGCCTTTCTTTTTCCTCACCAGTGAGCGTACTGGCCTCGCCAAGCGTGCCCCCCAATATGATACCATGAACACCTGCATCTAATTGTGTGAGGAGATTTTTTACAAAAAGTCCATAGTCCGGCTCTTCGTTTTTGTCAAACTTTGTGGTGAGGGCAGGATAAACGCCTTTCCATAAAACATCCATAAATGAAAACCGGAATTTTAAAATCCGGCTTCAAATTTATAACAATCAATCGTTAATGCAAAAACAATTGTCTGATGAGGAATTTAAAATTCTGTGATGGCGATCTTTCTGACCATGGTATGAAAGTTGTAATCCTGGATGGTCATATAATACACTCCGGGTCTGAGTCCGGTGAAAAAAATGTGATTAAACCCGTTGTTAATGACATATTCGGCACACTTTTTTCCTTGAATGTCCATGATAAAAAGTCTTGCCTTCTCCCTGCCATCGACAGGATACCATTCGACGATAACGTCAGAATCATTAGTGACAGGTACTGGGTAAATGCTGAATATTTCCTTATCATTGCTAATTCTCTCAACTCTGACAGGACTATAGGTAAAGGTACCGTCCAGGTCGTAGATCTTTAGTCTGAAGTAGTTGAATCCAATTTGCACCTTTTCGGTCTGATATACATAATCAGAGCCCGACGAAGGATTACCTTTGGGCTCTATGGTGCTGAGATACCCGAATCTAATGCCGTCTGATGAAGTCTCAATCTCAAAACGATCGATATTTTGCTCTGAGGCTGTCGCCCAAAAGATAATGATGGCTGACGTGCCGTCTGATTCAGTGGAAAAATCCTTCAGGCTTACAGGAAGTGCCTTTGCAAAAACTGCCGCCCCTGAATTAATCCAATCCCTTACTGCATCCACCTCCTGGTCAGTCAGCGACTGTCCGTTGCTGCTCAACATTCGGTTGCCACAAGGGGCTGAACTTTGCAGTTTTGTATAGAGGAGGCTACCTGCGGCATTATATTTTTCAACCACGGGCTGCGGGCATTCCGAGGCACCAGGCTTGACAAATATTTGTTCGTAATCTCCGAATGTCCAGTTTGACTGATTGTTGTGGCAATTCTGGCATTGGTTGGCCATAAGTATACTCCTGATCTTGTCATAATCGGGTATGCAAAACTCAGGAGCTCCGGAATCAACCCAGGTCTCTATGGCCAGAAGGTCAGCATCGCTTATTCTTTGACTGCCCGGAGGCATAGCGGATCCGCAAGAGGTAGGCCCTCCGTTAAGTTTGTCGACCAGGAGGCTCAGATCGGACCTGCCGGGTGTAATTGCTGAGGGATAACAGGCAGTGCGTCCTGTCATGGATTCGTAGGTACTGTAATCCCAATCGCTCTGGTATCCGTCCTTATAATGGCAGGTATTGCATTTATTACGATCCAGGATGATTTTTATATCTTCAAAATTGTAATGGGCCCTGCCATTGACCTGACAGGTCTGGCAGTATAAAATGCCCGGCAACACGCCAAGGAATAAAATTGCTAAAACTTTATAGTTAAACAATTTGGGTGTAACGTTTATCCTCGTCAAAAATAAGGAATATTTTGATTGAAATGACTTGTTTTCCTATAATAATTGGCTTATTGACAAAAAATCAAACAGATTTAAACAAAAAAGGAGGATCACTCCTCCTTTTTTATCTGAAAATCTTATTTTTTAAGCAGATCCCTGATCTGGGTAAGCAATTCTTCCTGGGAAGGTCCGGCAGGAGCTGCTTCGGCAGGCTTCTTAAGCTTGTTGATGGCTTTTACCACCATATACATTACAAAGGCCACAATCAGGAAGTTGATGATTGCACTGATAAACTTGCCATACATGATGGCAGATTCAGCCTTTGTTACTGTGCCATCAGCAGCCACTTCGGCAGGAGACAACACAAACTTTGCAGCAGAAAAATCACCAACCTGGAAGATGGTGCCCACAAGCGGCATAAAAATTCCGTCAACAAATGCGGTTACGATCAGTCCAAAGGCTGCAGCCATGACCAAACCGACTGCCACATCGATGAGATTACCTTTAAGGGCAAATTCTTTAAATTCCTTCAACATTTTGTTTTGTTTTTAATAGGTTAATAAAAAGTGTAAGTCAATTAGAGACGAAGGTAATTAAAAAAGTAACACACATTATATTTTTTAATAATAAAGAGGGGAGCAAAGCCTAAACCCTGTTCCCCTCATTGTATTCATTAAAAAATATCAACTATGCCGTAAGGCCGGCCTTGATCTGATTGAGTGCAGAGCCCCACTTCACCCAGTCTATCTGTGCCTGATTGTAAGTATGGGCCACTTCAAACAGCTCTGACGTTCCATCCGCATGGTCAAGTTTTATCGTCAGGTTTTTACCTGGCTGCATGGAGTCAAAATCTACAATGGAAATGGTGTCATCCTGTCTGACCTTATCATAATCTGCCGGATTTGCAAATGTCAGTGCGAGCATACCCTGTTTTTTGAGGTTAGTCTCATGGATCCTGGCAAAGGATTTGACAACTACTGCCTTAACACCCAGAAACCGGGGCTGCATGGCTGCGTGCTCCCTTGACGAACCTTCGCCGTAGTTTTCCTCGCCAAAAACGATAGAGCCCACACCTGCTTTCTGGTAAGCCCTGGCAGAATCCGGAACAGCCATATATTCGCCGGTGACAATATTGAGGACCTTGTTTGTTTCGTCATTAAAGTAATTGACTGCACCGATGAGGGTGTTTTTGGAAATGTTTTCCAGGTGGCCCCTGTAAGTCAACCAAGGCCCTGCCATAGATATATGGTCTGTGGTACACTTGCCTTTGGCCTTGATAAGGAGTCTCATGTTTTGAACCTGAGCACCTGTGATCGGCACAAATGATTCGAGCAATTGAAGTCTGTCGCTGTCCGGGGCTACTTTTACCTCGACCTTGCTGCCATCAGCTGCAGGGGCTATGTAACCCGGGTCGTCTACCTCAAAACCCCTCGGAGGGAGCTCATGCCCTGTGGGTTCCGTAAGCATAACTTCGATGCCTTCTTCGTTTACGAGCGTATCTGTCAACGGATTGAAATCAAGTCTTCCCGCCAGGGCAATGGCGGTGACCATCTCGGGTGATGCCACAAAGGCGTGAGTATTGGGGTTGCCGTCGGCCCTCTTTGAAAAGTTACGGTTGAAGGAGTGGATGATGGTGTTTTTTTCCTTTTTATCGGCACCTGCCCTGTCCCACTGTCCGATACAAGGGCCGCAAGCATTGGCAAAAACGGAGCCGCCGATTTTTTCAAATACATCTATCAATCCGTCCCTCTCAATGGTAAACCTTACCTGTTCTGATCCCGGAGTGATGGTAAATTCTGACCTGGTCCTGAGTTTTTTATCCACTGCCTGCTGAGCTACTGAGGCAGCCCTTGAGATGTCCTCGTATGAGGAATTGGTACATGAACCGATCAGTCCCACTTTGACTTCCACCGGCCAATCTTTGCCTTTGTCTGCCAGGACTTCCTTCATTTTTGAAACCGGAGTTGCCAGATCGGGTGTGAAAGGTCCGTTGATATGTGGCTCGAGCTCAGATAGGTTGATCTCTATGACCTGATCAAAGTACGCACCCGGATCTTTGTAACATTCCGCGTCAGCGGTTAGGTATGGGGCTATGGCATCAGCCATTTCGGCCACATCGGCCCTGCCTGTTGACTTGAGGTACCTTGACATGGATGCATCATAACCAAAGGTCGACGTAGTGGCTCCTATTTCAGCCCCCATATTGCAGATAGTACCCTTGCCCGTGCATGACATGTTAACAGCCCCTTCGCCGAAATATTCAACAATACAACCCGTGCCTCCTTTGACTGTAAGGATGCCGGCCACCTTGAGGATGACGTCCTTGGGAGCTGTCCACCCCGAAAGCTTACCTGTAAGTTTTACACCTATCAGCTTTGGCATCTTGAGTTCCCAGGCCATACCTGCCATGACATCTACGGCATCTGCACCTCCCACACCTATGGCGACCATTCCCAGGCCACCGGCATTGACTGTGTGAGAGTCGGTCCCGATCATCATGCCGCCCGGAAAAGCATAGTTTTCCAAAACCACCTGATGGATGATACCTGCACCCGGTTTCCAGAAGCCGATTCCGTATTTATTGGATATGGACTGCAAAAAGTCAAATACCTCGGAGTTGATGTCAAGGGCACTTTTGAGATCCACATCGGCATTGATACGTGCCTGTATGAGGTGGTCGCAGTGCACGGTGGATGGGACTGCCACTTTGGCACGGCCCGCCGTCATAAACTGAAGCAAAGCCATCTGTGCCGTCGCATCCTGCATGGCAACTCTGTCAGGAGCAAAAAACACATAGTCTTTTCCCCTTCTAAAATCCTGAACAGGGGAGTCAGCGTGCAGGTGGGCAAAAAGTATCTTTTCAGAAAGCGTCAGCGGCCTCCCGAGGGCCTTCCTGGCTGCGTCTACCCTTTCGGGAAATTTGCTGTAAACCTCCCTGATCATTTCTATATCAAAAGCCATGTTTCCTTGATTTTATTTTTGAAAATGCAAAATTAACATATACAGTATAAAAAAAGAATCTCTTCCAATTGTTTTGGGAATATCGTTGTTTGAAAAACAGCATCTGTGCCAAAACGAAATTAAAAAATCCAAACACCAGATATCTGCGTTAATTTTGAAGGTATTAAATAAAGTCTTGCATATGCACAAAGAACATCAAATCTGCCATATATCAAAGTTGGATTATCATGAAGACCAAGTAATCCCTTTTAGTGCAGTAAAAAAGGAACTCATTTTCCTTATCCAAAAGGACTTCCCGGATTTTACCGAGGGCATGTATATCTCGTCTCATGAGCTGAGTAATTATCGAAAAAAATATCTGGAATCCATTCTGCAGACTGAAAACAGGGAACTTAACCGACTGGAAAAAGAAGTCGTCAAAGCCATACATGAAAACAGGATTCTTTCCGAAAATATTGAACCGGACTCGGAGGAAATACTTACGACAGGACAGAAGGTGGCGGACAAGATCGCAGTGTTTGGTGGCAGCTGGACCTTTATCCTTGCTTTTTTTTCCTTTATTGTCCTGTGGATGATAGTCAATGTGGTCTTTCTTGCCGCAAGGCCATTTGACCCCTACCCTTTCATATTGCTAAACCTTGTACTGTCATGCCTTGCTGCCATTCAGGCTCCCATCATCATGATGAGCCAAAACAGGCTGGAACAAAAAGACCGGAAACGAAACGAACATGACTATAAAGTAAACCTGAAAGCAGAACTCGAGATCAGGCTGCTGAATGAAAAAATGGACCACCTCATCATACACCAGAATAAAAGAATGCTTGAGATACAGCAGATCCAACTGGATTATCTGGACGAATTATCCAAAAAGAATGAAACAAAATAACAGAAACATCCTTTCGCACAGGGACTTCATCCTCAGGGTGCTTAAATACACCCTCGTGTCAATATCCATCATCATGATATCGCTCCTCATGGGTATAGCGGGGTATCACCATTATTGTGATATGGACTGGACTGACAGCTTGTATAACGCCTCGATGATCCTTACGGGAATGGGGCCTGCGGCCCAGCTTACTACCGGGGAGGCAAAAATTTTTGTATCCTTATATGCACTGTTCAGCGGCGTTGCCTTCCTGAGTACTGTGGGTGTGTTTTTTGCACCCTTTGCACACAGGCTTATGCATATACTGCATGTCGAACCCGAAGACGTGGATGTTTAGAGATCAGTTGTCCTGAGCCTGCTTTATCAGGGTTTCAAGCTGATTGAGGGACTGCATGCCGGATTGCCTCCATATGATCTGCCCCTTTTTGTACAGGATAAATGTCGGTACACCCTGAATATTGAGTTTTTCAGCTATAGCCGGATTTTTATCCACATCAATTTTTATGATGCGGGCAGATTCACCTATTTTACCTGCCAGTTGCTCAAGAACGGGGGCCATGGCACGGCAAGGTCCGCACCACGTTGCGGTAAAATCTACCAAAGTTGGCGTATCGCTGTTGATGATTTCTGAGTATGTCATGTCTTGTTGATGTTGTTGAAATTCAAAAAAGAAATGCAAAGGTAAGGATATACCGGAACGTGATATGTAATCCATGTTACACATATGCCCATCCGCTGAAAATTAGTACCTTTGCACCCAAATCAAGCACCGATGATACTTACTGACAGTGAGATCCTTAAAAGCATAGGAGACGGCAATATTGTCATCGAGCCATTCAGACCCGAATGCCTGGGAACCAACTCCTATGACGTGCATCTCGGAAAATGGCTGGCCGTGTATGAAGACCTCGAGCTTGATGCCAAAAAGCACAACCGCATCCGTTACATTGAAATTCCTGAAGAGGGATTTGTGCTGCAACCGGGCACTCTCTACCTGGGTGTGACGCTGGAATACACAGAGACGCACCATACGGTACCTTTCCTGGAGGGTAAATCCAGTGTAGGCAGGCTGGGCATTGACATACACGCTACTGCCGGAAAAGGCGATGTCGGCTTTTGCAATACCTGGACACTCGAGATCTCCTGTGTTCAGCCTGTACGTATCTATGCCGGCATGCCGGTAGGACAGCTGATTTATTTTAAGGTAGAAGGACAGATAGAAAATTACTACCACAGAAAATCAGGAGCCAAATACAACCAACGCACTGACAAACCTGTGGAAAGCATGATGTGGAAAAACAGGTTTTAGATAAAATCAGACCGGAGATTAAGATTAACCTGCCTGACTTATTTTTTACCTCATGCTTGCCAGCCCCCCCGTTATAATATTTAGGACAAGTCCCACACCCATTCCGGCAAGGGCCAGATAGCAGGCTGTCTTTGCCTTATTGGGCATAGTGTCCTTGTTCATAAAAAAAATGACTGCTCCTGCGATAGGGATACAAAAAGATAAGATAGCAAGACCAGGATTTAGTTTGTCCTCCGGTTGCCCAAATTGATTTTCGTTTGACATAAATAGTTGATTTAAAGGTTATAGAAAAATAATACCAATTGTTTTCCCATGTATTGGCCGATCATGGCTACCACGGACATGATACCGATACCCGCAAAAAATCCTGTCACCGCTCGAAGTAAATTATTGCTTTCACGGTTACAAAAAGCCTGAGTCATTCCATCAGTTATTGTAGGGATAATCAGTAAAACAGATACCCAGATATTGATATATACAAGAAAAAATGCAAATACGAACACGGACAGGTATCCGATGTAAATCCCTGTGCATCTGGCACAAACAGGAAATTGTTTACCTTTCCAGAAAAAAGATCTTTCCGGCATCCTGTGACAAACTGTGAATTCTAGTTTCCTGCGGTTCATAATAAGATCAGTCAATCAAATGTATAAAAAATATATTATTATAGTCAGGTCTTTTAAAAATAACTTTTTACTGAGCCTCTGAAGTTTATTAACTTTGCCGTTATATGACACACAGATATTTAGTTTTCCTGGTTCTTTTGCTGTTAGCACAATCCTGCACCAGGATCGTGCTTCGGTCTGAAAACACAGAGCTGGCCTCCAAGCCTGTAGTGGTGAGACTCGCCACCAGCGGAAAAAAGATCAGATTTCTGAAAGAAAAGATCCGCACCCTGGAAAACAATTCCGGGCAGACTCAAAAATACGTCAAGCTGTTGGACCGGACGATTAAGGAAGACAAAGCTTACACTGAGCTCATCCTGACAGCGTTCAGGGAGGATTTTACCTGTTGCCCTGTTTATTTTATCCCTGACAGCCTCTGGACAGACTTTAAAAAAGGAGCTCAAAATGTATGCCTGGACAGGGAAGGCAAGACGGACCCCGGGATAACCGCACCGGCAGATTACCTGCTCATATCAGCCATGGGCCCCCGTGAAAAACTCGTCATGACTGACAAGGACGACCAAATCCTGCCACCCCCGCTTCCACACCGAAAGAATGTCTTTTTTCCTTCATTCAGGAGGCTGGCAAACAAAAGAAAATATATGGCGAGTCAGGTTTCATACTTCAACCACAAGATGTCCATAGCAAAACTTTGACCAATAAAAGGAAACAACCACCATGCTTCGAATATTTACATTAAGTCTTATCGTTTTGATCCTCATCAGCTGCCGGGGAGAAAAGAAAAATCCCCCTCAGACTGCAATCAAACAGGAAGACCAAACGTCAGAACCAGCTAACCGACCACAGGCTGAAGACAACCAGCCGCAGACTGCACAACCTACTAAAGAAACCACCGGGGAGGTAAAAACCATAGCCGATGTAAAATCCGAAATCCCGGATTCATGGATCGAATTATCCTCTGAAGAAGGCTTTACGGTAGACATACGTTATGCCACACCCAATAATTTTACCAAAAAGAAAATTTATGATTGCGGAAGGTGTTACCTCCGGCCGGAAGCTGCCGAAGCTTTGACGATTATCCAAAACGAACTCAAGCAAAAATATGGGTATAGTATAAAGGTCTTTGACTGCTTCAGGCCCCGACCCTACCAGCAGAGGCTGTGGGACGCTGTACCTGATCCGGATTATGTCACCCCGCCGGCCAAAGGCTCCATGCACTCCCGCGGTCTGGCTGTCGACCTCACCATCGTGGACAAAAACGGCAAGGAACTGGATATGGGCACGGAATATGATTTTTTTGGCGAAGAGGCCCACCAGGACTATAAAAACCTGAAACCCGAAGTAGCCAAAAACAGGCAGCTGCTGAAATCAACCATGGAAAGGCACGGTTTTAATTCCATTCGCACCGAGTGGTGGCATTATAGCTATGGCCAGAAATCGTACCCGCTTGACGGATGGGTGTGGCCATGCCGTCAGCACCAGTGATGGGCTGTTATTTTTGAATACATATTATCTTCTAAAAATATAAAATTTATATTTCAAACTTTAATTCAGTGAGATTACTTCTGTTACTTCTATTAAGTAGTCTTGTATGCCATCTTAAAGCTCAGACAGCAAATCAAGATACAGTGATAAGACAGTCTGTTTTCCTTGCCGGTATTACACCTTCATCACTGCTTAATATCAACACAGGTCTTCAGGCATCAGCAGGCATAGATTTTTCTGATATAATAGCCCTGCATGAAGAAACAGCGTGGATATTTTACTCTTTTAATAAGGACAACACCATTGGGTACCGCATTCGTGTGGGTCCAAGGTTCAAATATAAGTTGTTTGGCACTTCCGGATATTATGTCGAACCGGCTTTTAACTTTTGGCGTGTAAGGTATGACAAAGAGGACAATTTTAGCACTACCGACGGCCAATGGAGTGGCAGGCTAAAGTATCGGGGTATGCAGACTATGTCAGGTTTTGCCATCCATGGTGGAAAATCCTGGCACCTTGGCAATAATTTGAGGCTGGATTATTCCTCAGGTTTTGGATTAGGAAGGCTCCTTGTTAAGCATGAAGGTTTGCCCCGTGATGTCGTAGCAAATTCAGGTATTGAGCAATTTTTTCCGTTTTTTAACGGTTTTGCAGAAGGCAGCTATTTATATCCGTTTTTGATAATACACCTTACCGTATATAAAATCCTTTAGGCCTTTTTCGGTTACCCCATTGTAGCATAAAAGTCAAAATGATGCCATCGGAGCATGTCTTCCCTGGATTGAAGCCTGACCACCTCAGCTGCCGCATCAAAATCACTGAAGTAATACAATGTGTATCCAAGAGAAGCAAGGATATCATACAGTTCAAATCTCTCGGCCTGCGTCAGCTTGCCAAAGCACTCGGCAATCACTACCGGCTTTATCCTATGCAGCAAAGCTGAGACCGACCTCAGAATCTCCTTGTCGTAACCCTCTGCATCAGTCTTGAGGAGTTTTATCCTGGTCAACTGACCGGCATATTTTTCCTCCAGGAAATCTTCCAGCCTGACGCCTTTTATTTTTTGGCTCAGTGAATATTTTCCGTGCCTGTTTTCAGGTTGGGAAGAAATGCCGCCATTATTAAAGGAAGCCTCGGACGAATTGTAGTAATATTCACCTTCCTGGTCTGTTATGGCCACGTTATATGCATCAATTGTGGCAAGTGCCGTATTAAGAGTCGCATTTTCGCTGAGAACCCTGAACACATACGGGTTTGGGTCGAATGCCAGCACCTTACCTTGTTTTCCGCATGCCAGGGCCATATAGGTGGTGATGATGCCTGTATTTGCCCCTATGTCCACAGCCATGTCGCCCTCGTTGAGAAACCTTCTGAAAAAATCTACATTGCCCTTGCTGATGCTCCTTGGCTTCACGAGCGGGTTTTCCCAGTTGGCAAAACTGACGTTGCCGATACCCGGAAGCTCAAAACGGTCGGTTCTGGTCTTGTACTCACGGGTGACCCTTCTGGCCATTTTCCGGCGGAATGAACTTTTGAGATATTGGATCAGCCTGTCAATCATGGCCCCTTATTTTATTATTATCAATCAATAGGTTGAGCAATCCCGACAGGCTTTAAGCCTTTGTAGTCCGGATTGACGGGGACAAAGATAAGCCCTTACAGTCTTACTTGCAAATCAACCGGTATAGGGGCATGTTGACACATCTGCTTCGGATTTTTGACAGGTTAAAAAGCACTTCAGAGAAGCTGAACATCAAAATTTTAAAATCCCTTCGGAGCTTAGGTTTATGAGATTCAAAATTATTGTTGGAATTTTACAAAAATATTTACACCAGACATTAAAAAAAACTGATATTCTTTCCTTTTACAGCAGCTAACCCTTATCTTTGCGGCGTTTTTAAAATACAGCTATTACAAGCACCAAAATACATCAGCATCATGGCTAACATTGGGAAGATAAAACAAATCATCGGGCCGGTTATCGACGTAAGCTTTGCGGGCCAAAACAGCAAGTTACCTGAAATTTTTAATGCTCTTTCGATCAAGAGGGACAACGGTGAGGTTCTGATTCTAGAGGTTCAGCAGCACCTCGGTGAAGACAGTGTCAGGGCAGTATCAATGGACTCTACCGACGGACTCAAGAGGGGAATGGATGTAGTGGACCTTGGAGAATCAATCTCTATGCCTGTGGGCGACCAGATCAAGGGCAGGGTATTTAATGTCGTTGGCGAACCCATTGACGGCCTCGGACCACTCGACCGTAGCAAAACATACAGTATCCATAACAAGCCACCTAAATTTGAAAACCTTTCTACAGAAAAGGAAGTCCTTTTTACGGGTATTAAGGTTATCGACCTTATCGAGCCCTACTCCAAGGGTGGAAAGATCGGACTTTTCGGTGGTGCGGGAGTAGGAAAGACGGTTCTTATCCAGGAGCTGATTAACAATATTGCCAAAGGATATGACGGAATCTCTGTATTTGCAGGCGTGGGTGAGCGTACCCGTGAAGGAAATGACCTGCTCAGGGAAATGCTGGAATCAAGTATCATCAACTACGGTGAAGGCTTTATGCATTCCATGGAAGAAGGCGGATGGGACCTCAGCAAAGTATCCAAGGAAAAACTCAAGGAATCCAAGGCCACTTTCGTGTTTGGTCAGATGAACGAGCCTCCCGGAGCACGTGCAAGGGTGGCATTGTCAGGGCTGACGCTGGCAGAATACTACAGGGATGGAGACCTCAACGACCCTAACGGGGGCAGGGACATCCTTTTCTTTATAGACAATATATTCAGATTTACACAGGCAGGATCAGAAGTATCCGCCCTGCTCGGAAGGATGCCATCAGCGGTGGGATACCAGCCTACCCTGGCAACAGAGATGGGTCTGATGCAGGAAAGAATCACCTCTACCAAGCGGGGTTCCATCACATCAGTACAGGCAGTATATGTACCTGCTGACGACCTTACCGACCCGGCACCCGCCACTACCTTTGCCCACCTGGATGCCACCACGGTACTTAGCCGTAAGATTGCAGCCCTCGGTATCTATCCTGCAGTAGACCCGCTGGATTCTACCTCAAGGATCCTGGATCCGGCTATTATCGGCGACGAACATTACAACTGTGCACAGAGGGTTAAAATGATCCTGCAGCGATACAACGAACTTCAGGACATCATCGCCATCCTTGGTATGGAAGAACTGTCAGAAGAGGATAAAATGGTCGTCTTCAGGGCCAGGAAGGTACAGAGGTTCCTCTCACAGCCTTTCCACGTTGCGGAGCAGTTTACGGGTATTCCAGGAGTTATGGTACCTATAGAGGAGACCATAAGAGGATTTAACATGATCATAGACGGAGAGCTTGACAAATATCCTGAAGCAGCATTCAACCTCAAGGGAAGAATCGAGGATGTAGTCGCTGCCGGCGAAAAAATGCTTGCCGAGGCAGAAGCCAATGCCTGATCAGATTGAAAAAGTGTTAATATCCTGAATATGAAACTTATAGTACTTACACCCGAAAGGGAGATTTTCCAGGGGGATGTGAATTCCGTAAAAGTCCCGGGTCTCAAGGGCCAGTTTGAGGTCCTCAACAATCACGCACCCATCGTGGCTGCCCTGGGCAAGGGTGAGGTCAGGATTATAGATATAAAAGGGGATAAAAAGACCTTTAGTATCAACAAGGGTTTCCTTGAGGTCCTGAAAAACGAAGTTTCTCTGCTCGTTCAGGGAGTGACAGAATAAGTTATACCTGACCTTTAGATATAATATGTAAAAGCCGGTCTCCTTTCAGAAACCGGCTTTTTTCATTTCTATTGCTGTGTATTTTTTACCTTCCGGTAATATTCCTAAAAAAATTTGGTCCAATGTTATTACATCAAAGAAAAATGATTACATTTGAATTGGCATTAATATTATTAAATAACCAAAACAATGTGATCTTATGCAAAAAGTGAAATTTTCGTTTATTTCGACGGTTCTGACCTTTGTGATGGTCTTTAGTTTGAGTTTTGAAATTTCCGCACAAAGTCGGAGTCGATCTTCGTCCACTTCTACATTTACAGGAACCAAAAATGCCTTCTTTGCCGAGGTATTGGGCAATGGCTTGTTATTTTCGGTAAATTATGACCTAAGACTTGTAAACTCCTTTGGAGCAAGGATAGGAGTTGGCTACGTGGGCTCAACAGAAGGAGACGGAGGTATATTAACTGTTCCGGTAATGGGCAATTTTCTTTTGGGTAAAAACGGAAGATATTTTGAAGTTGGGGCAGGTATATCCTACATCTCAGGTACAGGAGAATTTTTTGATAATGAATCTTCAATACTAGGTACTATGAGTTTTATGTACAGACGACAGCCCGAAGACGGTGGATTCATGTGGAAGATCGGTTTGACTCCGTTTATCGCTGAGGGAGTATTTATTCCTTATTGGGGAGGAGTTGGAATTGGATACTGCTGGTAATAACAATATTTTTTAACCAAAAAACATAGATTGTAATGAAAACAAAAATTTTTTCTCTTTTAGTGGTGTTGTTCGTTTTTGCCTCTAATGGACAGGCACAGGATTACAAATCGGCGATAGGAGCCAAACTTGGTTATGGTTTAATCGCCTCATATAAGACATTCTTTAACGAATCTTCGGCAGTCGATATTTTCGGAGGTCTCAGATGGGGAGGTCTTGCGGCCGGTGCGTATTACGAGATGCACAAGCCTATTTCAAGCGTAGACAGACTGAAGTGGTATTGGGGTCTTGGAGGCTCGTTTACCACCTGGAGTTTTGGTGTTGGGGATATAGGTTACTGGGAGCTCGGAGCATCCGGTGTATTGGGTCTTGACTATTCATTAGACAATATCCCTTTAAACCTGAGTGTTGACTGGGCACCAACTATTGTTGTGGCAAACAACTGGGGTGAAAATTGGGGCCTCAGTAGGTTCAGAGGAGGATACGGAGCACTTACCGCCCGGTACATCCTCAGCGGTAAAAGCTGATACGGCCTCCCATCGTATTAAGTAAAAAGCAAAAGCCCGAAATCTTTATTGGATTCCGGGCTTTTGCTTTTTGTACCTTTTGTTACTTAATGGTCACATCACCATACCTGGTCTCAACGGTGATGGTTGCCGAGGCCCTTTGGCTCATCTTATAGCCCGAAATACGCTTACTGCTTCCTTCAGAAACCTTGTCTTTAACAATAAAGTCCTGGCCGAGATCGACATCAAAATATTTGCCGCTGATCTCCACCCTGCAGGGCACCGCTCCTCTTATCTTCACCGGAGCGTAGTCAGTGTTGACGGTCATGTTTGTAAAACCTGCCTTCAGATTTTCTACCTGAAGACTGCCGTAATCGATGTCGGCCTCAAGGGATTGTCCGATAGACCCAAGACTGAGATTTGTATATTTTGCGGTAAATTTTCCTTTTTGCAGAGAGGTAAGACTGACATCATCATAGGACCCCGTCATTGTCACAGAGCCTGCTGTACCCAGCTTATAGGTGTCATATTTGCTGTTGGCAGTTATGCCGGCTATTTCATCAAGCTGCACTTTGGAGTATTTAGTAGTCAGGATCACCATGCCCGCCTTTTTGCCTATATAGTCAGAATATGACAAAGTGCCGCTCAGGTTTTTTGTTTCGCCCACCGTAGCCTTGCCGTAGCCAATTTCCAAAAGAAGATCATTTTTTATATCGCCTGCGTACAGATTGCCGTATTTGAGGTTTAAACTTGTTTTTCCGGACAGGTCCTGGAGATAGATATTGCCGTATTTATTTTCAATAATTGACGGTACATCCGCGGGCATGTACACTTCATAATTTATCTCCATTGTGGTACCGCTGCCACCTCCCCACCATCCGCTCCACCACGAAGAGTTGTTTTCAGCTATGGTTGTTACGGCTCTGATGTTATTGCCGGATTTGGCCATATCGGTTTGTATCTGGTTAAGACGGTCCTCGGCCTTGCTTTTTGAGGAAGCTTTCACGATCACTGTGGATGTCATCTTAACTAATGGCTTATCCCAGGTTTTAATTTCGATTTTACCATAGCGGTTGCTCATCTCCAACTGTGTGTTCCTGTCGGCGGCGAATTCCCTGGTAAGAGTTTTGCGGGCTTCCTGGTCATGGGATGCTCCGGCTCCGGCTGCAAAAAGCAGCAAGACAATAAGTATCGTGACCGGCCTATAGTGTTTGAGGTTGGCTTTCATTTTTTATGTTGTTTTGCTTGTTCAAAATATTTTCAAGGATGTCTATCCTGGTTTTGTAATTGGTTATCATGGCATTAATAAGGACATCAGAATTTGAATACCCTGATCGAACCATCTCCTCTCTAAGCTCCTGGTAGATGATATCGAGCTGCCGCAGGTCCTCTTCCACACCGGCCTTTGCTTCCTGGTC
>JAGVTV010000126.1 GCA_019136675.1 Bacteroidota bacterium | reverse complement strand
ACGATATCATTGGCTGAATTTTTTAAATACACCCTGATATCCTTCATCATGGACTCTGTATAAACTCGCATGCCATCCTGGTTTATATCGTTCCAGATATTGCCCATAACAAGCCTACCGCTCGTGATATGTAGGCCAGCATCTATGTCCAGCAATGTACTGCCATGAGCCAGAGATATAAGCGGTGTGGTGCCAGTGGGATCTACGTCACTATCAGTCGCATTGTCGCCTGATGCATTCTGAAGGGTAAATTCAAAACCATCAGGAATCGAAAACTGCAGATAATAAAGTCTTTGCCTCAAACCGCCAAATTGATATTTTCCGTTTATATCGGTGATGTGGGTGTCGAGGAGTTGGCCACCCTGGGTAAACAGATTGACCGTTATGCCAGGTACTCCCGGCTCGCCGGCATCCTGTATACCGTTTTTATTGACATCATTCCAAACCCTGTCACCAAGCGTGGCAGGAATATAGGCTGCCCCGTCGATCGTATCGATAACCTGATTGCTGGAAACAGTAAATACATCGGTGGTGAATGGCCCGTTGGTCCCGGAGATATCATTGTCAATTTCAGGAGTCCAAAGATTAGCAACAGGTACAAGATATCCCTGAGGGATGTCAAACTTTACAAAGTAGCTGCCCGGTCTGACTGAAGTAAACTGGTAATAACCCACAAACTCATTATTTCCGGGCTGGGAAGCGGTAATTGTACTATCCTTCAGTACACCGGCGGAATCAAATAATCGGACTTTGATATTTGAGATGCCAGGCTCGCCTGTTTGGAAGGCTCCGTTGCTGTTAATATCGAGCCATAATATATCCCCGATTTTACCACCTTTAAGGTAGCCTGCATCTATGGCTGTGTACGACTGCTGTATGCTGAAGTCGAGCAGTGATGTCCTGCCGGTGTTAAGGTTGGGATCAGAGTTGCGGGCCGGGTCAGAGTTATTATTCACAGCAAAAACATAATCTGTTATCCTCTCAAACTCCAACGTGTATTTTCCAACAGGTACGTCTGTAAAGTTGTAACTACCGTCAGCACCTGTGGTCACAGTTTTCTCCAGATCACCCTGCTCATTAAAAAGCCTTACTTTTATATTGGCCAACCCTGGTTCTCCGATATCCTGTAATCCGTTGTTATTTAGGTCGTGCCATACAAAATCCCCAATTGTAATTACCGGAGCGTAACCCATGTCGATTTCCCTGAGAGTGTCTCCCGGAAATATGGTGAGAAGCCTGGTACTACCCGCACCAAATGCATTTGTGATATCACTGTCTCCGGGCCTTGGCACTCCATTATACAATACAAAAATCTTATCCTGCATGGCCGGCACCTTGGCATAATAATCACCAAATGGCAAGTTATCAAACCGATAGGCACCGTCTGAACCCGATGTTGTGGTTGCAACCAAAGTACCGTCTGCATTGAAAAGTGTGACGGTGATTCCTCCCAGTACTATATCGGATCCTTCACGGAGTTTTGTATTATTATTGTCTTGCCAAACGAGACCTTCCAGCGAACCAGTGACTGGTGCCAGCAAAATATATCCTGCATCAATATCAAGCCTGTTCTGGCCGGGTGCCAGATAGAAAAAAGCAGTAGTGTCTGAGCCTGGATTGCTCACATCAGAGTTGGTCAGTGGCATATCGCCCACATATCCGGTAAATCTGAAGTTGTCTTTTAGCTCAAACTTCAACTTGTAATTACCATATCTCAATTTCCTGAAAAGGTAATATCCTGAATTGCCCCCGTTTGGCACTGTTAAAGTGGAATCTATGACCGTACCTGAGCTATTGAGCAGATAGACCTTTATGTTATTAATTCCCACTTCGCCTCCGGTCTGAAGGCCATCCTCATTGGCGTCAAGCCAGGTATAATTCCCTATGGTTCCGTAATTGGAATACCCTGCATTTATTCCCAGCAGTTCCTGTCCCAATACCAGGTCAATCTGTGATGTGGTACCAGAATCTGCATTGGCAACATCCGAATCTTTCAACGGGTCCGTGCCCTGAAGCGGAATGGTAAACGTTGAGTCCCCGTATACTGGGAAACCGACCCTATAACTTCCCGGAAGTGCATTGGTAAATGAATACGACCCTTCAAGGTCAGTGGTATCAACAGCCAGTGTGTCGCCTGTCATCGATAGCAGATAAACCGGGATTGAGTCAAAAACGCTTTCCGAGGTACCTCTGATTCCATCCCCATCCGCATCAAACCATGCATAACCTGATACCGAAGAAATCCCTGTTTTAAGCCCGAGGTCAATGTCGTATCTGAAGGTATTGGACGGCAGCTGTATGAGTTCGGTAACCGCCATATCTGCCATGAGCGTAAAGTCTGAATTATTATCCGGGTCAGGCCCGAATGGATCCGTCAGCACCAGGCCGGTCGGAATACCTGCCTTTATCCTGTACGTACCGGGTGCCAGATCTGTAAAGAAGTAGAACCCAAAATCTGCAGAAACAGCCGAAGCCAGAATATTATCCTGGGCATCAAGCAACACCAGTTCCACACCCGGGATACCCGGCTCTCCTGCATCACGAAGGCCATCCCGGTTGAGGTCATTCCATACCTGATCCCCTATGCTCGAAACCGAATAAACTCCGGCATCAATATCTGTTTTTGTTTCGCCAATGCCCAAAAGAAAAACTCCGGATGAACCTGTGGCAGGATTTGCATCCGAGTCAGAAACCACAGATCCAGCATTTTTCTTTGTAAATTTATAGATAAATGATGGTTCAAAAATCACTTCGTAGTTTCCGGCAGCCAGTCCACTGAACGTATACAACCCGCCAAAATCAGTTTGGGTCGAAAGGTTGACAGTGGCTCCTGATGTGGTCGTGCCGCTGAGTCTTACGGTAACAAAAGGTACTCCCGGTTCATTGGGGTCCTGAATGCCATCACCGTTAAGATCCTCCCACACAAAATCCCCGATAGCCGAGGTGGCTGTAGAAACAAAGCCCGCATCAATATTGTCATACTGGTCACCACTCTTTAAAGTAATATCATCGGCTCTGCCATCAGAATTAATATCTGAGTCCATGCCGTCATCATTTCCGACATTCTTTAACGTAGCTTCAAATCCCGTCCCGGCTTCAAAATGTATTGAATATGTGCCAGGCTTCAGCCCTGAAGCCATATAGTGCCCTGCCGCATCCGTTACGACTATGACAGGAGGCATACCAGGAAAAGACAAGTTAGTGAGTGTGACCGGTACCCCTTCGATTCCCGGTTCACCGGGGTCCTGGGCTCCATTGGAATTTAGATCATTCCAGACAAAGTCCCCGACTACAGCTCTTCTGAACACTGGTGCATCAAGATTGAGCAGGTTTTGCCCTGACTGGATTTCAGCCACATTAATCGTAGCAGATGAAAGCTCGTATCCCTGGGGCACGATGAAATCCAGCAAGTAGGATCCCGGCCTCAATCCTGAAAACAGATAATGGCCGGAAGCATCCGTGGTCGTGGATCTGTTGATTATCGTGCCAAAAAGGTCAACTCCGGTAATCCTTATCTCCATACCTTCGATTCCGGGTTCACCGGATTCCAGTACTCCGTCGCAATTCAGGTCCTCCCAGACCAGATCACCGACACTTCCCATCCTCACAAGTCCGAAATCGAGATTTTGAATGGGAGCCACACTGGCCACAGTAAAGGACCATATGTTTGAATTTTCACTCAGGTTGCTGTCAAGATCCTGGTTTGACCCAGCCATGGACCTGGTGGGGGTCAGGTCAGACGGTATGCTGACCGTGATGGTATACGTACCCGGGTAGATTCCCGTGAAGAAATAGTTGCCTCCCGGCCCTGTGACAGTTGTCTGGGCTACGGGTGAGCCATCGCTGGCTGTACCACTTAATGACAGTGTTATCCCGGGAATGCCAGGTTCGCCGGCATCCTGTATGCCATTGGCATTGAGATCTTCCCATACAAAATCACCGATACCAATGCCGGATACAAATCCAAAATCCAGATCTGTCCTCATAGTACCGCTCATCACCATGACCCCTGACACGGTGCCCTCAATGCCATCGGAGTCGAGATCATCGGATCCGGCATCTGATGGCGAAAAGTCATATCCGGAAGGCTTGCCGGCAGTCACATTATATAAGCCAGGCTTGAGTCCGTCAAAAAGGTAAAGACCTCCGGCTACTGATGATGTAGACCGATTTATATTATTTCCGGTACCATCCGTACCTGATAAAGTGATTTCTATTCCACTCAAACCTGATTCTCCGTTGTCCTGGATGCCGTTGCCATTGGCGTCAAGCCATACAAAGTCGCCCAGCGAAGCATAGTAAACCAGTCCGCCGTCAACCGCTGTTTTTTGTGCGTTGCTGACCAATGAAAAACTGGCTTTACCCGCTGCATCCACGTCAGAATCTGTCAAGTCGTCGCTACCGATATCGGCACGTACCCAATAGCTGCCAGCAGGGCTATTTATGGTGACAGAATAATCACCAGGCACAAGGCTGCCAAATGCATACGTACCGTCGGCTGAGGTTGCTATTGTAATATTTACTGGTACACCTGCTCCGGATGTTCCTGTCAGTGTGACACTTGCCCCTGCAACAGGTGATTCACCTGTTTCTCTTACTTCATTACCGTTTTTATCTTCCCAAAGCTGACCGCTAATGCCTGCATATCTGAAAAACCCTGCATCAAGGTCATTCCTCTGCAAACCACTGACTATGCTGACTCCATTTATGACTCTGCCCTCAGCGTCGGAGTCGGTCTGACTGTCGGAGCCTGAATTTTTTACGGTAGTTATATATGAAGCGTCCAGACCTAATGTAATAGAATATATACCCGGGCTGAGCTGTGCAAAGTTGTAAAACCCTGAAGCATCAGTTTGGGTAATTCGGGTGATCGCTGCCGGGCCGGTAAGGACAACCTCAACACCCGGTATCCCGGGCTCTCCGGCATCCTGTATTCCATTGGCATTCAGGTCTTCCCAGACAAAATTACCCACAGAGCCACCCGTAAAAAGTCCTGCATCCACATCCCTGATCTGCTGGCCACTGACCAAGGCCAACGACACAGGCCCTGAAATAAGGTCTGAATCCTTGTCATCGTTTGTGGCATTGGGCAATGTGGCATTGTAAGGATCCGTAAAACTGAATGTAATGTTATAATTTCCTGGTACCAGCCCGTCAAACAGATAATAACCATTGTCATCAGTTACAATATTTCTTAAAACTGCCTGACCAAAACCATCTGTACCCGCAAGACTAACCGGAATTTGTGCAATACCTGTCTCCCCGGCATCCTGGATGCCGTTGCCATTGGCGTCAAGCCAAACAAAGTCACCGACAGAACCTCTGAGGAAAAGTCCGGCGTCCATTGAAGTCGTGGTGCCTCCGCTTATGACGGTGATGTTTGCGATTTCCCCATTCTGGACGTCTGAATCCAAATCGTCATTGTTCCCTGTGTTGGCTAAAGTAAACTCATATCCCGCAGGCGATTCAACCAGAATTCTGTAGTTCCCCGGCTCTATGCCGCCAAAGGTATAAATGCCCTGACTGTCGGTTGTGGTCATCAGGTTGACAGGAACACCTGCTCCGGATGTCCCTTCCAGGGTAAGTTTTACAAAAGCCAGCCCCGGCTCGCCGGCATCAAGGAGACCATTAGCATTCAGGTCGTGCCATACCAAATTTCCCAGATCCGCGGTACGGAAAATACCCGCATCAGCATCGTCAACAGAAACACCACTCATAAGTGAATACTGAGGAGATGTTGTACTGTTTATGTCAGAATCCTTAGTCTCGTCATTGCCTGCATTCAGTACACTAAACCTATAACCTGCCGGAAGTAAAACACTTACGTTGTATGTTCCGGGTACCAGTTGTCCAAAGCTATAAAAACCATTGTTGTCTGTGGTGGTAATCAGGGTCACCGACTGACCTGCACCATCTGTACCTGAAAGACTTACACTCACGTTTGACACACCAACTTCAGCGGCATCACGAATTCCGTTTGCATTGATGTCCTCCCATACCTGATCGCCCAGTGAGGCAAACCTGAACATGCCAAAATCGATATTGTCATATAGAGTGCCGCTCGATACGCTGATACCAGTCACCACACCATTGAGTCCGTCTGAATCTGCAGCATCATTGCTTCCGGCATCAGATTTTGTAAACCTAAACCCGGCAGGCAGCAGGGCCGTCACAGTATAAACCCCGGGCTGTAGTCCTGAAAACTTATAGACTCCGGAGGCGTCAGTGACGGTTTGAAGAGAAACGGATGAGCCTGCTCCTGACATACCCGCAAGCTGTATACTTACTCCGGCTATTCCCGGCTCACCGCTATCCCGGATTCCATTGGCGTTTTTGTCCTCCCACACCATATCACCCAAGCTGCCTGTCCTCAGCATACCGGCATCATAGGTATCGTTTTGCTCTCCTGACATAAGCATGATGTCAGTAACCATGCCATCAATCGGATCGCTATCACGTGTATCATCTGTTCCGGTATTTGATAATGTGAAGACATAGCCCTGCATTTGCTCAAATGTCAGCTTGAAGGTACCAGGTTTAAGGTTATCAAAAAGATAATAACCATTTGCATCGGTGAGTCTTGATCCGTGGTCTATGGTCTGGTCCCTCAGAAATTCTGTGAGTGTCACCTTAACATTGGCAATGCCTGATTCACCGGTGTCCTGGACTCCATTACCGTTCAGGTCCTCCCACACATAGTTGCTGATGCTGGCCGGCTGATAAAGTCCCGCATCTATGTCAAAAATAAGTTGGCCACCGCTGACTGTCAAAGGTCCCGCCTGTCCGTTTACCGGGTCGCTGTCCCTGTCATCTTCACCCTGGTTTGCCACCGTAAAGAAATACCCGCCTGGAGCCATAAAGGTTAGCGAATACACTCCGGGTTTAACATTATTAAAGAAGTATTTTCCATCTACTCCTGTGGTGGCAGACATGTCGACAGCGGTATTATCACCGGCAGTCCCGGCCAGCCTGACAGCAACACCCTGCAGGGGTTGTTCACCGGTATTGAAGACTCCGTTTCCATTTTTGTCTACCCATGCCAGGTCTCCGATTCTTGAGGTCTGATAATACCCTGCATCCACATCCAGTCTGATTGTTGGGGCAATAAAACTAAACATGCCTGTGCGACCCTGCGGATTGATATCAGAATTTATATCATTTTGGTTTGGAACGGTAAATCCTGGATAAAAATCCTGTGGAGTGACAAACTGCAGATAGTACTTATTGGCCGGTACATTGGAAAACAGGTATTTTCCGGTTGCGTCCGTCGTGGTGGAATCATAAACTGTACCATCAAACCTCATGAGACGTACTTTAACCTGCGGGATGCCGGGTTCTCCTGTGTTTTGCAGACCATTTAGGTTTCTGTCATTCCAGACCAGGTCACCGATACTGGACAGGGGTGTAAACCCGAAATCTATTCCTGAAACCGTATTTCCTATTTGGGTCTCAATCCAGTCAGTGGTACCGGGGCCATTGGCATTGGTTATGTCACTGTTGAAGTCTGGGTCAGAAGGATTATAGGCCACCATTTTCATATTGGGCACAGGTGTGGCCTTAATATAATACCTGCCAACGGGAATTCCGGAAAACTGGTAATTTCCAAACTGATTGGTCAGCGTCGTATCGATACTAGTTCCTGTGGAATCAAATAGCAGCAATTGCACATTGCTCAGGATGCCTTCTCCGTTATTCCGAAGCTTATTGTCATTAAGGTCCTGCCATGCCATACCCCTGATCTCGGAAGAATTGCAATCCTGGTACAGAAACTGGCGGCAGCACCGCCCTGCAAAGTCACCGGAATAAGCATATACATCGGCACAGATTTCGTACAATCCATATGCAGCATTACCGGCCTTCAGGTCTATGGTCTGGTTTGATACCGATGATGACACCATGGTAAACTGCTCCGGATAATCCCATACATATGAACCGTACTGTTCGTATTTGTCTATATAAAACACAAGGCATTTGTCATCACAAAAAGAATAGGCAGGCGTATAGTCCACCTTAATAATAACCTGGTCAATCTCAACCTTAACGGCAGCCGTGTCAATGGTGCGTATCTGCAACTGGTATCCAAACTCAGGGCTGTTAATCTCTGCAGGTGTCCACTGTACCCCCCAGGTGTCTGTCTGAGATCCATACATCCATACCCTGTCAGTGCCATCGGCATTTTTATTCCACGCTTTTTGAAGCTTGGCAGTCTTCTTCTTGTTTTGACCTTTAATTTCCCCGCTTTCTCCTGTGAGATAAATCTCCACCTCATCAATATCGGCATATCTGTCAGACTGGCCCTCAATCATCAGGGTGATGCCATTGATAACTGCCCCTTGAGGAATCTGGAACCTCAGATTATTTCCCATGATCTGACGGGATTTGTTGATGCCGGACAGAGTGATTTCACCCTTTTTGTCGTCTGACAACCTGAGATTACCCAAGTTTGACCACTTTGTAAAATGCTGAAAATAAATTTCCCTGGCCTGTTGTGCATATGCTTTTCTGGCGGCCGGATTTGGTTCCGTACCGACGCCTATTGGGCAAACCGGATTATTTTGCGAACACAATGCATTGAATATCAACACACTAAACGAGGTTATAAAAATAAACCTACTGATCACACGTGCGGGTGTAAGTTTCATATTTTGAGATTTGGTTAATGATATTTAAAATATCAAAATCTATAGAGACCTAAATTAGAGACAAAAGTAAATAATATAATCTAATATATATAAATTTTTTTCATGTTTATTTTTAGTCTTGCCAATATTTTACAGATGAGGTAATTTCATATAATATTTTTTAGCAAATAAAAAACCCGGGCCAGCTGTTGCTGACCCGGGTTCGGAATGAAATGCTGTTCGTATTGTTTTAGAATCTGATATTAAACGCAGCGTTGAGTATCGTGCCTAACTGGCTGAAGTGATAACCATCATAGGTCATCTGTGAGTATCGCTGGTTAAAGGTGATAAGATTAGACTGGCCTTTAAGGAATGCGGAATCATTGAGCTTGCTTTCTGATCCTGGGTCGGCCTTAAATGCCCATTCCGGCAAGATATTCAACAGGTTGTTTGCATTTACAGAAAGGGTTGTGTTTTTTGAAGTCTGGAAGGTGATGCCGAGGTCTGTAACCACCTTAGGCTTGAATTCGGTATAAATGCCCGGGTCAAGTCCCTGCTGTCTGAATGTGGTGGGGCCAAACAATGTATTATTGAGTGAAAATACAAATTTTCCAATTTCATAATCTATACCCATAATGGCCTTATACCTGGGTCTTGAAGTAAAAAACAGGGCTTCCTGTGTCAGGTTGGCCACTGACTGGCCAGCTTGCTCCACAAGCGGGGGATTCTTTACACTTCCATCCCTTTCATTGACGAGAGTATAGTTACCGGACAGGTTAAAGCCCAGCTTACCGCTTCCGGCATTGACATTTCTGTAATGGGCCACAAAGTCAATACCTGAAGTCCTTGTATTGAGTGCATTGACAAAGAAGCTCAGATCAGAAAGGTTGTTTTCTGTGATAATCTGGTCAAGCGGTGTATTGCCAGCCTCCGTAGCTCCGATCTCGGTACTGAGGATAATCCTGTCTTTAACGGCAATATTGTAATAGTCAAGTGTAACGCTGAAGTTGGCTGAAGGCTTCATACCGAGTCCGACCGTGATATTGGTGGATTTTTCAGGCTCGAGTCCGGGGAGTCCGAGAAGCCTGGCTTCCCTGGAAACATTGCTTACCAATCCTCCTACCTGAATACCCTCTCCAGGAACAAAGCTGTACTGGGCCTTTTGGGTATAAATCTGGTGAAGCGTCGGAGCCTTGAATCCCGTAGAAACGGATCCCCTCAGGGTTACCTTATCATCTGCCAGCTTGTACCTTGAAGATACTTTCCATACAATGGCATTGCCAAAATCCGAATAGTTTTCCAGGCGGGCAGTTCCGTTAATCAAAAAATCTTCATTAAGATCAAGGGCTACATCAGCATACCCTCCAAAATTATACCGGTTAAATCTGCCGGAATTCCGCGGGTCGTTGCCAGCAAATGAGTCAGCCCCGCCGTCTTCGTATGATGCCTGGTCTCCTTCTATGACGGTAAAATTTTCACTCCTGAATTCAGAACCAAAAGCAATACCCACCTTGTCGGAAAGTCTTTTGGAGATGTCTATGTTGCCTACATTGTGAGTAAAGGAAGTGCCTCCTGGCTTGAAGATGATTGGTGAATTTTCCCTGTACTTACTGGTGCCGTCAGGATTTTTTGTACCAAACCTGTTATGTGAATTGGACACTGTATAAAGTTGCTTGTTTCCGCCTGTCGTAAATGACACGTCGGCGGTCCAGCCATTTTTATTTGTTTTCCATCCTACTGTTCCGTTGTAATCAGACAAATCTCCGTCAAAGGTCGGCACATAACCTATGTACTCACCGTTTGGACCATTGGGGAAAAAGTCTGCCAGATAGGGATGGTCTGAAAGTGTCCTCCAGTAAGGTGTCCTGTAATTGGCAAAGCTGTTTACCTTTTTGTAGATATAGGCTGCATTGCCATAAAAATCAGCATGGTCGCTGAGTGCAGTGCCAAAATTGGCCGCAAATTTAGCCGCGGTTGTCTCAGGGGATCCGTTGATATTTCCGGCATCAGGATATTTTGCAAGGAATGCTTTTACTACATTTAAATCTGCTCCAAAATCGCCGGCATCACCTTCAGCATCGACGGTACCCGGTCTGTTGGCGAGGGCTACCTTGCTCAGGTCTATGGTATAATTCATAAATCCCTTGTTTCCCAGTTTGGTGCCGTTGTTTAGGGCTATGCCAAACATCTCTCCGTCACCCTTGCTGGTAATACCGGTCCTGAAAGTAACACCACCCATATCCGCATCGTCCTTGAGTATAATGTTCATAACCCCGGCAATGGCATCAGACTCATACTGGGCTGAAGCACCGTCTCTGAGTATTTCCACCCTCTTGATCATATCAGTAGGTATGGCAGATATGTCAGCCCCTGTTTCACCCCGTCCGGGAGAGGTCTGCACATACAGCAGTGAACTCATGTTTTTCCTTTTGCCGTTGATTAGAATGAGCGTAC
>JAGVTV010000154.1 GCA_019136675.1 Bacteroidota bacterium | reverse complement strand
CACCCGGGTTATAGATATCGAGGCCTTTGTAGACCTTACTGAGGTGCACCCCAGCAGGTTTGAAGCCCTGTACTTTATCGGTCCCAACGGTGACATAGCCAATCCGGTATACAACCTACTCAAGAATGCCCTGCTCAAATCAGGCAAGGCGGGAGTAGGCAGGATCGTACTCCGTGAGCGTGAAGATGTGGTCTTGCTAGTCCCTGAAAGTGATGGTATCATCATGTACAAGCTGAGATATCCCTATGAGGTCAGAAATGTCAGGGAAATACCGGATGTCAAGGTCACACCTGTGGATGAGGCACAGCTCAATCTGGCCATCACACTGATTGAATCCATGAAAAAATCATTTGGAGAAGTGGCATTTCTTGACCACTACCGGGACGCTGTCATGAATATGGTACAGGAAAAGGTCAGCGGCAAGCAGGTAGTGATGCTGGAGAACAAGGAAGAGTCGGCCCCGGTAGTAGACATTATGGCTGCTCTGAAGAAAAGTATTGAGGAGGCGAAGATCAAGCAGGGAGCCTGATTCTTATGTTTACTCTCTTATCATGGAACATCAGACAGGGTGGAGGCACCAGGCACTCCGGTATTATCAAAGCCATACGGGAGCTCAATGCTCAGGTATGTATCCTGTCAGAATTCAGAAACAATGAATCAGGGCAGCAACTCAGAACACTGCTTCTCAGAGCCGGATACCGCCATCAGTTTGTGACGACAAGTCCTGCTGACGACAACAGTGTGCTCATAGCTTCGCTCATCCCCTGCCAAAATGAGGTCCATCCTGATTCAGACCCTGAATTTTCCGGCAACATACTTTCGGTTCATTTTGAAGTGTTTTCAGTAATGGGTGTTTATCTTCCCCATAAAAAGAAACATGTGCTTTTTGATTTCATTATCCAAAGAATGGTTAATTCCCCCACACCTTATATAATATCAGGTGATTTTAATACGGGCTACAACCACATTGACCAGGCCGGAGACTCTTTCTGGTACACTGACAAGCTTGTGATGCTCGAAAAAGCAGGGTACACCGATGCCTTCAGGTTGGTCCATAAGGAAGTCAGGGAGTTCAGTTGGTATAGCCACCAGTCCAATGGTTACCGCTACGACCATACCTGGCTGCACAACAGCCTGCGGCCATTGGTCACCAAATGTGAATACATCCACGGATGGCGTGAGGAAGGGTTGTCAGACCATTCTCCCATGGTCCTTACCCTGGGGTGAATACCTGCACCAAACCCTCAACCGGGTTTTTGTGTTTATAAATCGATGAGGAGGTTATATTTGCAGGATAATAAGCGGCGTGATTTACCCGTTTGTTCAAAGTATGTTTGATAAAACTCCCATGTTCAGGAAATGAGGTCAGTATTAATGTTGTTTATGATGCTTTCGGCATTGCTTTTGTTGGGGGGAGGTTGTTCTTCGCAAAGGAAGGACATGACAAAAGTCAGCGTTTCCAAAAAAAACAGGCTTCCTGACAAGAAAGTCAAGATCATGGAGATCAAGGACAATGAGTGTGTAGAAGTGACCAGTAAGCCTGAGTTTATCTTTGAGTTTGTGGATATGGCGCCCATTTCCAAGGTGTTTGAACTGTCTAAAAACCTGGATAAGTTGGTTTATCTGGATATAAACGCCAAGTGGTGCTTGCCTTGTAAGCTTATGCAAAGAGATGTGTATACCCATAAGGAGACGGCAGATTATTTTAACGAACACTTCATAAGTTATATGGTAGATATGGAATCCGGCGAGGGTCCGGACCTTAAGCTCATCTACGATATCAAGGTATTACCTACTTTATTGTGGCTTGACCATAACGGACGGGTGATCCACCGCAAGGAAGGGGCCTGTTATCATGAAGAACTCATCAAAAATGCCGAAATTGCACTCAGGACACCCAGGCGGTGAAAAAATTTTCTACTTTTTTCTGGTAAAAATCAAAAACCTTTGGAATTTATAATTTGTTAAGTGACTATCATACCAAACATCAGTCTAATTATGTAATTGAAATTGAGAATACAGGATTCCTTGCTTTAAAGCAGATGTCAAAATTAAACATCAAAAGGAACTCAGGTCCTCATGGATATAAATTCTTAACAACTTAATTTTTTTTTAACCCTTTACTTAACAAATTTTACAATTATGAGAGCTTTCATTTTTTTAGTTTTCGTGTTTGTAGCATTCCTGCCATTTGGTATGTATGCTCAGCCGGAAGCGGGTATGCCATCCGTTCCCGGAAAATGTTACGCAAAATGTATGATTCAGG
>JAGVTV010000006.1 GCA_019136675.1 Bacteroidota bacterium | reverse complement strand
TCAAAAAGACAGGTTGCCGAAATGAAACAAATGGTGAGCCGCCTTGTCGAAATAAAAAAGAAATACAGGTCCAATTATATTATCCTGCACACAAATGACCTGATCAATTATTATTATCAAACCACAGGTGACTATACCTCAGCCCTGAAATATGCATACGAAAGTCTTGATGAAATAAATGCTCTCGGCAAAGAGGAAGCTTTTGGTTTGTATCAGAGCAAACTTAATGTTGGCATTTCTCATTTTTATCTTCACCAATATGAGGAAGCTCAAAAGTGGCTCCTGGAAACTGAAAAAATGATAACTCAAGGAACCCGCAACTGGTTTCACGTCACAAGCCTGATGTATCTCAATTTAATGTCGGCACGCAGACTGGAGGACCTAAAATCCCTGACACTAAAGGTGACAACAAACAGTAATCTTAAAAAATTTCAATACTATCAGGAACAATGGAACCTGAGAGAAGCTTTTTTTCACATATTGATAAAAACTGGTAATATATTGCCGACGCTTGAAGAAGAAAATTCCATACGGCCTTTTTCGCTTTCCAGATTTCTTAACAGCATGCCTCTGCATTCCCGTGACAAATCAGGACAAAATATCACCATTCTGATACTTCAGGTAATCTTCCTGCTGATTGAAAAAAAATATAGCCAGATTATAGACCGTATGGATGCCCTGTCACAGTATACATACAGATACCTTCGCAATGACAACTCATTCAGGTCAAACTGTTTCATCAAAATGCTGATCCTCATGGTTAAGGCAGACTTCCATCCTGTAAGGACAAAAACCCTGACCGCCAGCCTTTATAAGAGGCTGTTAGGCTCTCAGATCATTACAGATGAAAAAAGCTCCCAGGTGGAAATAATGTCCTACGATTTTCTATGGGATATTATACTGGAACTACTGGAAAAACTGCATGCCGGCTCTTCAAGTAAATAAAATCAGTCTCAGGGATTTTGCCCAACATAGGCAATAAACAATAGAGTGTTGGTCTCTATATTTCTTATGACAAGGTAATAAGGTTTGTTGAAGATCATTGCTGGAGGCATTTCTGTAACACCAACACCCAATGATGTTACAGCTGCCCCTTCTGCACCTTTTTCATCCACCTCCAGAACTGCCTTGTGAATTGCCTGATTTATAAACAAATTTTCTGACGATGTACCCATAGCCGTAAAGTCTGCCTTTTGGGCTTTAAACGCATCTATCATACCCAGAGATCTGAGAGAAGGTATAAGATTTGTCCGGTAATTAAGATTCATCTTAGGAAATGATAAAAATATATTACCTTCTACTAAATTGTCCTGAAGTACTTGATAAATTTCGTCCGTCAGTTTACTTGTGGGGGTCTGGCCAGATGATGTGATCAGGCTCATGCTGTAGGTGGAGTCTTTAAATGGGATATCAACCATCATAAATCCTGACTTAAAAGCAATGGGGACCATTCTGATTCCTTGTACAAAGTCATGTTTAACTACGGTGCCGTCAGCATTGGTAAAGTTATTTTCGGAAGTCATGTCCTGGGAAAACCCCAGTGACCAGTCAGCCTTAAAATGTAAGGCATTGATGAAAAATGCAACATCCAGTGGGCCAATTTTCTCCAGAATTCCGTTAATCTTGCCGTTTGTCTGTGTCGCTACCCAATTATTGATATTGTCCAGGCTTTGTTGTTCAATTGTAAAATTTTCTTCCTTAAAGGCACAGTTATATTCTGTTGTTAGTTTATTTACAAACTGCGATTCTAAATTAATTCTTGACTTATCAAAAAAGTACCCATTGGTGATTGTCAAGTAAGGGTGTCCGCTCTCTTTTGTCATAAAAGAGGTTAAATTCTTAAGTTGCTGATTGACAGACTGCACGTCACAGCCACTGCAATGCATAGTTTTGAGCATCTCGGCCAGGGTATTTCCACCGGCACCATTATTGGCCATAGCCAGAGCGGTTAAAATACTAAACGGAGAGATCAGTACATTTTTATCGGGTTTGGCCGCTGTTTCTTCATTAAAAAGATCCCAGGCCAATTTATTATTGATCGTAGCAATAGCCCCTTTATCTTCCAGTATAACCGGTGGGTCCTGAGGTGAATTGTTGGTACTTTTTGTACAAGACAATAATGTCACAACCACTATTATAGCGAGTTGAATCTTCAGTCTTTTCATTTTTTCAATAATATTTTTTACAATAAACACCGGCAAAAAGTGATGTAAACCCAAAAATTACATCAAATAATGATAACGTCACATCAGTTGCAAAGATTGTTTACATGTGCCCTGGCAGGATCGTATCCGAGTTTTACACATTCTTTAATATCCATACATGCTTTTTTAAAGTCCAGCAGCTTGGTGTAAGTATTGGCCCTGTTAAAATAGGCTTCCGCAAAATCCTTTTTTTGATTGATAGCCTCTGAAAAATCCACCAGGGCCTTGTCGTACTTTTTGGTCTCCAGATAGCATATGCCCCGGTTGACAAACAGCTCACAGTTTTTACCGTCTGTTTTTATGAGGTTGGTATAATCCATGGCAGCTTCTTCGTATTTACCCATTTTATAAGTGGTGACGGCCTTGTTTTTTAAAGCAGCTTTGTGAGCAGGATTGATCTGAAGGCAGATGTTAAGATCGGTGATGGCACCAGCCACATCCTCCAGCATGAGTTTGGCATATCCGCGGTAATAATACAGGTCGGCATCGCCAGCTGAATACCTTAGTGCTGCAGTAATCTCAGAGATAGCTTCGTGCCATTTGTCCATTTTCAGGTAGATTTTTGCCTTTTCGCCGGATGTTACTCCCTGATCTGACTTAAGATTGGAAGCAGCTGTATAATCAGCCAGGGCTCCGAGTTTGTCATCCATTTTGTTTTTGCATATGGCCCGGTTGAGAAAAATGGCGTATGACTGTTCGCCCATAGTGATGGCTTTGGTAAAATCAGCAACAGCGGCTGTATAATCTCCTTTTTTCATGAAGGCTGTGCCTCTCTGGACAAATGCCTTGGTAAGCGATTGGTCCAGTTCTGTGGCTTTGGTAAGAGACACAATGGCCTGGTCAAACTGATTATTAATAAGTCTGGCATAACCCAGAGACAAATGTCCTTTGGCGTACACGGGGTCCAGGCTGACCGCCTTTTCAAAATCTGTGATTGCAGCCTCTGTCTGCTGGAGGTTCAGAGCGGCATTACCCCTGTTGTAATATGCCTTAACATTTGCCGGATCCTGTTCTATACAGGCAGAGTAGGAAGCAATTGCCAAACCATAATTTTTAGAATTAAAATATTCTGCAGCCTTATTATAATGCTCGGTCGCACTCTGGCTTGACTGTCCGTAGCTGACAAATGTAAAAATTGTCATGGCCAAAGTGCTCAATAGATTCCTTTTAATCATTTTCCAATGGTTTTGTTAAAATAATATATTAAAGATTATTACAAATTCAATGCCGGGGGAATCATTGAACCTTCTAAAAACTGCTTTGTTTGGCAAATATTAAATTTTTGAATGGCATTTTCATTAGATTTGCTCAGTTTTTTTTTATAAATATCTCAAAATCATGGCAATCCCTGAGTCTTCGGACCGAAAAGACCCGGATACCGGAGCACCTGAAAGGAAAAAAGATCACATCGATCTTGCCTTCCGATCGGCACTGGAAGCAGGCAAACTGGACACCCGGTTTTACTACGAACCGGCTCTGGCAGCCCACCCCTGTGATACTTCCGGCCTGACTCTCAACTTTGCCGGCAAGCGGCTAGGAGCACCTGTATGGATCTCCTCCATGACCGGGGGTACTGCCATGGCAAAAAAAATAAACGAAAATCTGGCCAGGGCATGCGGTGACTTCCGGCTGGGCATGGGACTGGGATCTTGCCGTCAGTTGCTTTACAGTGATGAGTACCTCGAGGATTTCAGGGTCAGAAAACTCGTGGGCGACCAGCCCCTTTGGGCTAATCTCGGCATCGCACAGGTGGAGCAACTTGTTGACCAAAACAAGACAGATCAAATCCGGATACTGATCGACAAACTGGAGGCGGACGGGCTCATTATACATATCAACCCTATGCAGGAGTGGTTCCAGCCGGAAGGTGACAGATTCAGGATAGCTCCCGTGGAGACCATCGCCAGGCTTATGGAAAAAACGGATCTGAAGATCATGGTAAAGGAGGTGGGACAAGGCATGGGCCCGGAGAGTCTCCGTCAATTAATGAAACTCCCACTGGAGGCCATTGATTTTGGGGCGGCCGGTGGCACCAATTTTTCTTTTCTGGAGATTCTGCGTGCATCTGAAAAAACCGGTGACAACTATTCGTCACTGGCAGCCACAGGACATACGGCGGAGGAAATGACCGGATTCGTAAACAGGGTTATAGCAGAAGAAGGCCGCTCTATCCTTTGCAGGCAGGTAATTGTTTCGGGCGGAATCAGCGGATTTCTGGATGGATACTACCACTTGAGCAGGCTGACTATCCCGGCGGTATACGGTCAGGCGTCCAGTATGCTTAAGTATGCCATAAACAGTTATGAATCTTTATGTGAATATGTGGATATGCAATTGCAAGGCCTCGCCATGGCAAAGACATATCTGAAAGTGAAGTAAGATGAAAGAAAAATCGGTAAATGGCTTTTCAAAATGGTCAAAAGCAGAAAAACTGGAATGGCTTGCATCAGCATTCACCGGGAGTGAAAGCGACTTGAAAAAAACCATGGAATCCTTCTGGCTTGAGGACAATGCCACACAAAAGGTGATGGATGGCTTTAGCGAAAATACGGTTTCCAATTATATCCTGCCGTATGGACTGGCTCCAAATTTTCTTGTTGACGGCACCACATACTGTGTACCCATGGTCATAGAGGAGAGTTCTGTGGTGGCAGCCGCCTCCTCGGCAGCAAAATATTGGTATGACAGGGGCGGATTTAAAACAACAGTGCTGGGCACGACCAAGGTGGGGCAACTCCACTTTAAGTGGTCAGGCAATCCGTCATTGCTCAAAAGTCTCTTCGGACAAATCGACAGCTATCTGCGATTCAGGGCAGCTGCGATTACAGAAAATATGGACAAAAGAGGTGGCGGCATCAAAAAGATTGAACTGCTGGATTTCAGTGATGCAGAAGCCGGACTCTTTCAGATCAGGGCTCACTTCGAGACCTGTGATTCCATGGGAGCCAATTTCATCAATTCTGTGTTGGAAAATTTTTCCGACTCTCTGGAAAGTTTCTTTATAGACAGTGCCGATATCCCTGAGGATCAGCGTGACATTGACGTCATTATGGCCATTTTGTCCAATTACACCCCTGAATGTGTGGTAAGATCAGAGGTATTCTGTCCGGTCAGGGATCTTGGCACCTTTGCCAATGGCATGCTGGCCGATCAGCTGGCCGAAAAATTCCGGCTTGCGGTACGTATTGCTCACATAGACCCTTACAGGGCCACTACTCATAATAAAGGTATTTTCAACGGCATCGATGCAGTCATCCTGGCTACGGGCAATGACTTCAGAGCGACTGAAGCTGCCGGCCATACTTATGCAGCACGAGACGGACAATACAGGAGCCTCAGCCATTGTGAAATCTCTGATGGAATATTCAGATTCTGGCTGGATATACCCCTGGCCATAGGTACGGTGGGAGGCCTCACCTCGCTACATCCCCTGGCCCGCAAGACATTGGAGATACTGGGCAACCCCTCAGCAGAGCAGCTCATGAGAATCATTGCTTCTGTGGGTCTGGCACAAAATTTTGCTGCTGTCAGGTCGCTGGTCACCACAGGCATCCAGCAGGGCCATATGAAAATGCACCTTCAAAATATCCTCAGCCACCTTGGTGCTACCAAAGAGGAATCCAGCATGGTACTAGCTTATTTTGTGGATAAGACCGTCTCTTATTCCGGCGTACGAGACTTTATTAACAACCTGAGATCCTAGAAACCATCTCCTTTTACGTATATCATCGGGACCTCTGGGTTAGAAATCATCCATCAAATTTTTAAGGAAGCCGGAGCAAGGCAGGCAACTTTTAAGCCCTGGGCTCCGTTCTATGGATAAATATCCGTATGATGAGATTTTTGACCACCCTTGTTGCCGTCCTTATCTTTGGGACAAGCTACAGCCAGACTGCCAAATCAAACATGGATGAGTTTTACCCATATAAAAACGAATTGGGTATAAATTTTACCAATGTCCTGGGCAATGTGCTCAGCCTAAATCCAAATAATGCCAATTCGCCCTATGGCCTGACTTACAGGAGGCATTATGGCCGCAAAAGCTTCAGATCCGGGCTTAACTTAAGCTTACGCAACGGTGCCAAAGACGATTTTTCCGGAGGAGTCCTGACCAGAAATCTCAATGAATCCAGTACACAAGTAAGAGTAGGGGTCGAATATCATATGCCGCTGAGCCGGGCTTTTCAGTTTTCATGGGGTGTCGATGTATTAGGTTCTTATGACAATGAAAAATCGGAGATTGTCGACCTTATTTCCAGTGGAAGCAGTTTCTTAAGCCACAACTGGCTGGCGGGTGCAGGTATAGGTCCGGTATTTCGCCTGGAAGCAAAACTTTCTGACAGAATGTACCTCAGCACCGAATCCACCATCTACGGAACTTACCACTACGGCAAGGACAATACCACTATCAACGGAACCACGATATCCGAGTCAAAAAAAGAGTGGAACCTTGAGCTGGTGCTGCCACAGTCCCTTTTTTTTAATGTTTCATTCTGAGATTATGAAAAATATCTTACTCCTGATCTGTGCAATATTAATTTTTACTTTTCCGGCTTATGCACAGGAAAATGTGTATGCCCAGGAAGACCTTTACGAAGACGATCCCTATTTCTGGTCATATACCCGTGAGGTCGGCGTTAATTTTACCCCATTGGTATCAAAGCTGGTGCCATTTAACCTGGGGCAAAACAATGCAGGAAATGTGGGCCTGATCTGGAAAAAATATTACAGCCAACGAGCATTCAGGATCAGCCTTGGGGCTAAGTTGTCGGATTTTTCGACTGACCAATCCAACTTTTTCTTCCTCGGCCTAGGTCTGGAAAAGCGATTTCCCATTTCAAAAGATAAAAAATTCAGTTACAGTAGCGGTTGGGAATTGTTTGTGCAGGGCACAGAATCAGGCGACGAAGATGCATTGGCCATTCGCAAACTGTATGGTTTTGAATACCATTTTTCAAAAAGGATCTTCCTTTCTACGGAGGCTGCACTCAATATGGGGCTTGATATCAGTGAAGGCGGGTTCTTTTTCCAGTTTAGCCTGCCTGCCGCCCTGTTTGTAAATGTCAGGCTTTATTGATGTGTTAAAATTTTTACAAAATATTGACAATTATCAAATTAACAATTACCTTTGAATGGAATTTTAAATCCTCAAGCTTATGAATAAATTATTTTTCCTCCTTTTTGGACTGATTCTTTTGTCTGCAGGTTGTGCCGATAAAGCAGTGATTAGCCCTGATCAGGATACGCCAGTCCTGCCTGACGAACCGTATGCGTACCATGAGGTCAAACTTCCCAGCGGTACCAATATGGGTGGAAATGTTTTCTTTGATGATCTTGATATCACTGGGGCACCGGTCAATAATACGAGACTTGATATTACTCCTTGGGGAGCCACCCTTGGCAGGGTATTGTTTTACGACAAAAACCTGTCTCTTAACAATACCATTTCCTGTGCCAGTTGCCACCACCAGGACAAGGCTTTTTCTGACGGCCAGCAATTCAGCACCGGCTTTCAGGGCAGGATTACTCCCCGCAACAGTATGGCCATCATCAATCCCATCACACAAAATAATCTTTTCTGGGACAGCAGGTCCCGGACCATTTCTGATCTCTCGCTCAAGCCTGTGCAAAACCACATAGAAATGGGCATGGAAAACCTGGATCTGCTTGTGACCAAACTGGAAGAAATACCTTATTACAAGCCATTGTTTAAAAAAGCCTTCAACTCTGAATACGTGACCAAGGAGAGGATCTCTTCAGCCTTGTCGCAGTTTATTGGCTCCATCACCACCAGTCGTTCGAGGTTTGACCAGAGCTCTGTTTCCGGATTTTCCAATTTTTCTGAACTGGAAAAACTCGGTATGAATCTGTTTAACAGCGATAAGGCAAAATGTGCTTCCTGCCACGGCGGCGGAAATATGGCGGCTCAGGATGGGCCTAACGATCCTTACGGAGGAGGAGGTGCATTTAACTCATCAGGTGTGATAACTGACCTCAGAGGAGCCACTAACATAGGCCTCGACCTCGTATATCGTGACAATGGCCTGGGAGACGGCAGATTCAGGATACCCAGTCTGAGAAATATTGAACTTACAGCCCCATACATGCATGACGGCAGGTTTAAGACACTGGATGAAGTGCTGGACCACTATACCAGCGGCATCAAACCTCACAAGCACCTGGATGTGAAATTTACCGATGGTCACGGCAACCTAAAGATGCTTAACCTCAATGACCTCGAAAAGAAAGCCATCATAGCATTCCTCAGGACACTGACAGATAAAGAGATGACCACTGATCCAAAATACAGTAACCCTTTTAAACCTTAATTACTTCTTTCATACAAGCTCAAATGGCTTCCCGATATTAGTTACGGGAAGCCATTTGTATTTTTGAGCCCGACATAACACTCTTATGAAATCCATCAGTCGCAGGGCATCCCATATCTCAGTTCTGAAAAGTTACGGGCCGGGTTATGATGTCGTCAATGAATGGTTTGTTGCACAAGGGTGGGAGCCTCTGGATTTCCAACTGGAGACCTGGCTTGCCAGCCTGGAAGGCAAAAATGGGCTGGTCAATGCCCCTACCGGCAGCGGAAAGACCTATTCCCTGCTGATGGCTGTCCTTATCGGGCATCTGAATCATAAACCAACAACTTCAATTCCGTCGGGAAGCCCAGTACTGATATGGATAACACCCATCCGTGCTCTGGCCAAGGAGATTATGCTGGCCTGCAGACGGGCCCTGGAAGGATTAGACATCCCGTGGAGGGTAGAAACACGTACCGGCGATACGGCCACCAAGGAGAGAAAAGAACAGCTGACCAAGCCTCCCGAGATCCTTATCACCACACCTGAAAGCCTTCATGTCATCATGACCACACCGGGATACTCAGATTTTTACAACAATGTCAGGGTGGTCGTTGCGGACGAATGGCACGAACTTATAGGCTCAAAACGGGGTGTACAGACAGAGCTGGCCTTGTCCAGAATCAAAGGACTAAATCCATCCCTAAAGATATGGGGTATCTCAGCCACTATAGGCAATCTGGAAGAAGCCTCGGACATCCTGCTCTGCTCCACAGACCCTGACAAAAGGGTTTTAGTACGTTCAGGATTAAATAAGGAAATATCCCTCCGGTCGGTCATCCCCGATGAAATAGAGCGTTTTCCATGGGCTGGTCACCTCGGTCTCAAGCTTGCACACAGAGTGGTGGATATCATCAGAGAGAGCAGGAGCACACTTATATTTACCAATACACGTGCTCAGTGCGAAATGTGGTACCAGCACCTGCTGGAACTCGATCCCGATCTCTCGGGACTTATGGCCATGCACCACGGATCCATCAGCCGGGAATTGAGGGACTGGGTCGAGGATGCCCTCTACGACGGCAAGATCAGAGCCGTAGTGTGTACTTCCAGCCTCGACCTGGGGGTTGACTTCAGGCCGGTAGACACCATCGTACAGGTGGGCAGCCCCAAGGGAGTGGCACGTTTTGTCCAGCGTGCAGGAAGGAGTGGTCACCAGCCCGGAGCCCAAAGCAGCATATGGTTTGTACCTACGCATGCCCTTGAGCTCGTGGAAGCAGCAGGGCTTCGCATGGCAGTATCAAACGGTGACCTCGAGGAAAGGATGCCATACATCAGGAGTTTTGACGTACTTATCCAATACCTCATGACCCTGGCAGTCTCGGAGGGCTTTGATGCCGATATCATTTTCAGTGAAATACGGAGAACCTTTTCCTATTCTTCCCTGACGCAGCATGAATGGAACCGGGTCTTGAGTTTTCTGGTCTACGGAAGCAATTCCCTGCAGGCGTATGACGAATACAAAAAGGTAGAAATAGCCCAATCAGGCAAATATGTGGTCACCGACCGCAGAATCGCCACCAAACACCGGCTCTCAATAGGGACTATCGTGTCTGAGACCATGATGAATATCCGGCTGGTAAAAGGTACTCACTTGGGTTCTATCGAAGAATGGTTCATCTCACACCTTAATCCGGGAGATGTGTTTTGGTTTTCCGGCCGGGCACTCGAACTGGTCAGGGTCAAGGAAATGACTGCCATGGTAAGGCTCAGTAACTCTAAAACCGGCAAAATACCCTCGTACCAGGGTGGCCGGATGCCGCTGAGCTCACAGATGTCAAGGGTATTGCGTGAGAAAATCTATTCCTACACAGAAGACAATATCACCGATGTGGAAGTTGAGGTTTTAAAGCCCCTATTTGACATGCAGGCCCAAAAGTCGGTGATACCCAAAAGAGATGAATTTTTGGTCGAGTACTTTGAAAGCCGGGAAGGTCACCACCTGGTGATGTATCCCTTTGAGGGTCGCAATGTACACGAAGGAATGGCTGCACTGATTGCCAAAAGGCTTTCCATGGTTTTGCCCATAACATTTTCCATAGCCATGAATGACCTGGGCTTTGAGCTGCTTTCAGACCAGGAAATAGATGTGGAAAGGCTTATTACCAAAGAGCTTTTTACGACGGCAAACCTGGGAGAAGACATCCTGTCCAGTATGAACAATGTCGAGATGGCCCGACGCAGATTCAGGGACATATCCAGGATCTCTGGGCTGATATTTACAGGCTTCCCGGGCAAACAGAAAAAAGAGAGACACCTGCAGTCATCGAGCCAGTTGCTGTTTGACGTATTCAGGGAGTACGAACCCGACAATCTCCTGTATCTCCAGACCTATGACGAGGTCATGACCTTCCAGCTTGAAGAGAGCAGAATGCGGAATTGCCTGCTAATGATCCGCGACAGCCATATCCTTATCTCCAGACCTGAGAAACCTACCCCTTTCTCTTTTCCGCTTATTGTCGACAGGCTGCGTGAAAAACTGACCTCGGAAAAACTCAGTGACAGGATACGCAAAATGACGGCAGAACTGGAAAAATAGCATCCTGCAACCCTTGACACGGGAGGGTATTTTTCATACATTTACATAGGAATTAGTATCCGCACCAAGCATAGAGATGTAGTGGTGCAATGACTTATTTATTTCAAAACAAAACCAAAAAGCCATGAAAACATTTTTGCCCATGATTTTCTGCCTGCCATTTCTGTTATCAGCCCAGTCTATTGAGATTGATTACAATACAATGGGCGTAACCTGCCATGAAAAGGAAAAATTCAAGGTGGGAGATTT
>JAGVTV010000068.1 GCA_019136675.1 Bacteroidota bacterium | reverse complement strand
TGTGAATATGATGGGTTGGGTTGACAATGAAAAGGCAGAGTTTATATTGGTGGTTTTTACAAACGGCGGAGAACACCAGTATGATTATTTTATCAATTATAACGCCAGGACTTCTGCTGACATCTTTGAGTTGGACAAAATTGAGTTTGAAAATTTCAGACACCTTAACGGTAAAAAATCCAAGCGTACTACAATCTATGACAACGGAAAGTATGTTGTAAAAAAGTAGTCAGGGTACCATTTTAAATTTATAGCAACATTTTGAATACAAACTTTCCGCCGGAAACAACTAAATCGAAATAATAAACACATGTGCCTTTCAACCAAGCTCTCGTGGTGTGCAAAGCGAATGGATGAATACCATTATCACGGGGAGCAGAAAATGAAAATGAGCATATCATGAGTGAGGGATAGAAGCGGGCATCCTGACGCTCCGGTCAGGATAAAGCGGATAGCCCGACCCTGACGCTCGGGTCAGGGGCACTCCCAAAAAAATATTAATATAATAAGACTTACTTTACGGTGATGCCGATGCCGGCCCCACCTCCTGCCGCCAGGTTCAGGTGTATCTTGTCCCCTTTTTTGACCTCCTGGGTGCGTATATTGACCGGATAGGGATTGTCTTTCCAGTGAGCTCCGGGGCCATCCTCATAAATGGTAGCGGTATAGGTCTTTCCGGCATCAAGGAAATCAAGTTTCAGATCGAATGAACGGGCTTCCTCATCAGTGATACTACCGAGCCACCAGTTGTCCGACTTTTTGTCTTTACGTGCCAGTCCGATATGGTCGCCGATGGCAGCATGCAGCACTTTGGTATCCTGCCAGTCCACCGGAACATCTTTGATAAACTGGAAGGCATCCGGTCGTTTTTCGTAATTCTGGGGCAGATCAGCAGCCATCTGCAAGGGGCTGTACATGGTGATGTACAGAGCCAGTTGCTTTGCCACAGTGGTGTGTACTACTTCAGTTTTTGTTTTGATATAGGTACTCATGCGTGGTTCAAAGATGCCGGGAGTATAATCAAAACCTCCGCCCAGGTTGCGGGTAAAAGGCAAGATCGTCTCATGTTCAGGAGGATTTCCCGTACTCCATGCATTAAATTCATTGCCTCTGGCTGCCTCCGAAGCATACCAGTTGGGAAAGGTCCGGCTTTGGCCGAAAGGCCTTACAGGCTCGTGGGCATCCAGCATAATTTTATGTTTGGCAGTAGCCTCTGCCACCCTGCGGTAATGATTGATCATCCACTGGCCGTCGTGCAACTCTCCGCGTGGAATGATCCTCCCCACATATCCGGTCTTTACAGCTTCCATGCCGTGTTTTTTCATAAAAAGATAAGCTGCCTCCATCTGACTTTCGTAATTGGTAACGGCACTCGAGGTTTCGTGGTGCATGATGATCCTGACCCCTTTTTCTGCAGCGTATTTTGACAGAAAATCTATGTCATAATCCGGATAGGGTGTAGTAAAGCTAAATACAGTATCTATCCACTTGCCAAACCAGTCTTCCCAACCCACGTTCCAGCCCTCGACCAACACACCGTCAAAACCATGTTTGGCCGCAAAGTCTATGTATCTTTTGGTGTTTTCAGTGGTAGCACCGTGTTTACCCGATGGCTTGCGGTTTGTGGCAGAGCTCATATCCTGGGAGCCGTACATATCCCACGTGCTGGTACCGACGTGCATCTCCCACCAAATACCCACATATTTCGCGGGTTTGATCCAGGAGATGTCCTGCAGTACGCAAGGGTCATTGAGGTTTAGAGTGAGTTTCGAATTGATAATGCCTGCCGCGTCTTTGCTGATAAGAACAGAACGCCACGGTGATTTAAAAGGTGGCTTATTGACACTTTTTATGCCCTCTTTGGCTGACGGGATCAGCTGACTTTTAAATTTGAGATTTTTAGAGTCTATGTGCAGCTGCATGGCCGGGTAGTCCCAAAGTGCTGCTTCATGGATGACCAGGTGTGTCCCATCGATCATTTGCATAGCCAGAGGTGTTTGTACGGAAAAAACATCAACAATCTTCTGGGTAGAAATGGACTGATTTTTTTCGTTATACGGCGTGGCATCTATCTCACTTACCCTGGAAGTAGTATACACATGCTCATTACTGTCCCAATCACCGGGAATCCACCAGGTCTTGTGATCGCCGGTCATCTGAAACTCAGTAAGCTCTTCGGCGATGAAAAGGGAGTCGGTTTCCTTTTGTGCGGGTATTTCATATCTGAATCCTGCTCCGTCGTCAAAAGCCTTGAATATGATGTTCATCTTAC
>JAGVTV010000190.1 GCA_019136675.1 Bacteroidota bacterium | reverse complement strand
GGGTTATCAGGGTTGATCCACAGGTTGTGATAATCTCCGTGCTGGCCATGGATCTCTTCCCAACTCCTGCCTCCATCAATGGACCTGAGAGCGGGGGCACTGAGTACATAAACGGTATTCTCATCTTTTGGATCCGGGAAGACCTCTATATAGTACCAGGCCCGCTGGATAAGACGGTTATCTCCGCTTATCTTTGACCAGGATTCTCCGCCGTTTTCAGAAACAAACAATCCGCCCAATCCTTTCTGTGAATCACTCTCGATCAGTGCATAAACCTTGTCAGAATTTGACCGGCATACTGCTATGGCCATCTTTCCCTTTTCTTCCGGCAAGCCATTGTGGATCTTATCCCAGGTAACACCCCCATCCTTTGATTTATATAGTCCGCTGCCAGGCCCACCGCTGATCACTTGCCAGGGTTTACGGCCGTGCTCCCACATGGCTGCATACAGGATGAGGGGATTGTTCATGTCCATAGACAACTCCGAACATCCCGTCTCTTCATCAACATAAAGTACTTTTGTCCAGGTAAGCCCACCATCTGTGCTGCGGTAGATTCCCCTTTCCTGGCTGGGACCGTACAGGGCTCCCTGAGCAGCAATGTACACCACATCTGGGTTTTTGGGATGGATAATAACCCTTGAAATATGTTGAGTGCCGTCGAGTCCGATTTTTTTCCAGGTCTTGCCGGCATCGGAAGATTTATATACTCCATCGCCGTGGTGGGTCATCACACCCCTGACGGCATGTTCGCCCATTCCCGCATATATGATATTGGGATCAGATTCTGCAACGGCTATAGCACCGACCGAACCCGTCTTGAAGTATCCGTCTGAAATATTGTGCCAGGTCATGCCAAGATCATCAGTCTTCCACAATCCTCCACCCGTTGTGCCCATGTAGTAGGTATTTATGTCTCCTCTGACACCGGTGGCGGTTACTGACCTGCCACCACGGAATGGACCAATGCATCTCCATTTTAACTGGCTGAAAAATTCATTGGCTGAGGCTGAAACGGGTTGGGGAGCTTTTTGTTGTTTCCCTTTATCCTGGGAGTAAACATGGGTGATGCTCACAAATAAATTCACAAACAAGATTACCCAAAATTGTTTCATATCTTCCTGATTGTTTTTAGTTTATTAATTCGTATAAAAAATGTCAGGGCATCCTGTAGCAGGCGGCATTTATATTCATTCCGGCCCCCACAGACGCAAATACTATGACATCACCAGAACTGAGCGAGTGGTCAGGCATTTGTCCTCTTTTCACCTGGTCGTACAAGGTGGGTACAGTAGCTACCGAGCTGTTGCCAAATTTATGGATATTCATAGGCATGATATGGGGAGGAATGTCCCTGATGTCATACAGTTTGTACAGCACACGTATGATTCCTTCGTCCATCTTTTCGTTTGCCTGGTGAATAAAAATCTTTTTAACATCTTTAATGTCCACCCCTGCATCGTCTATGCACTGTTTCATAGCAGCAGGCACATTTTTCATAGCATACTCGTATACCTTACGTCCCTTCATCTTTATGTATCTAATCCTGGGGTCTGAGTGGGGAAAATAGGATTTTCCAAAATCTATATAGCCAGCTTCGTCCACACAATGAGACTGCACAGCCACCGACAGAATGCCCGAATTTTGATTTTCTTCCCTGTATTCAAGTACAGTGGCTCCCGCACCGTCACTGAAGATCATGCTGTCCCTGTCATAGGGATCTATGACCCTGGACAACGTTTCACCACCTATGACCAGAATTTTTCTGGCTATGCCCGCTCTGAAAAAAGCATCTGCATGTATCACCCCTTGCAGCCATCCGGGACAACCAAAGAGAATATCATAAGCCACACAGCCTGGGTTTTTTATGCCCAGCTTTTGTTTAACCCTTGATGCAAGTGCCGGAACTGCATCCGTCTGGATGCTATATGGCATCACGTCGCCATAGTTATGTGCAAAGATAATCTGGTCAAGCGTCTCCGGGTCAATTCCTGAATCTGCGATGGCCTTTTGGGAAGCATAATACCCAAGATCCGAGGCGGTCAAACTATGGTCGGCATATCTACGCTCCTGGATCCCGGTAATCTCCTGAAACTTTTGAGTGACTATGTCAGGCGGCTGGTTTATCTTTTTATGGTCTTCACCATAGAAATCGTGGACAGTAAAATCCCGGTTTGTCTTTATATGTTCGGGAACATAACATCCGGATCCGGTTATGACGGTGCGAAACATCTTAAATGGTTGATTAAAATTGGAAAATAAATTCAAAAGTAAAACTTAATAAGATACTTTTGCTATAAAATGCCATTTATTGAAATTAATAGGCGAATCCCTAACTAATATTTACCAGTAAAACATACCATATCATGAAAGCCGTCCCGGAAGAAGTCATCGACAATGTAATTGAAAAAAGTATGGATGAAGAAACAGCCAATTCATCACTCCAGAAGTTGTTTGAGCAACATCCGCAACTGGCGGTATACGTCACACAGGAAAATTTTGATCTTCTCACTGAAGGAGAAAGAGAAGTTCTTCAGTACTCCCTAATGGTAATCGTACAGTCAGCAGCCATAACCCTTGGAAAGCAACCGATACTCGATGTCACAGACTTGGAAAAAGCAGAAGAAGACAACTGGGCAATACGATCGGCAGCCGAATCAAAAAAATTTGAACAGGTAATTGATACCTATTTTGAAAGCTATCACCAGGAGGATCTGCTCGCTTATGTAGAAGATGCTCTTATTCCGGATCAAGACAGCCCTGTTACGCCCATTGGCAGGGAAGTACTCTTTATTGCCTGCAAATCCCTGATTGATGCCATCGACAAATCAAACTGACTGTGGTTTCACTATAATATATTAATTCAACCTCCCGGGCAGTCATATTTTTATTTTCAATATTGGAAAAATTTAAATGTCAAGATTGCTGTTTAAAGAGCACTTTACAATTAGTAATTTTTCATAATATGTTTTAATGGCTATAGCCAATCACAAAATACCGGTTTTTGGCATGGTATTGGACTTATAGTAGGTAAGTTCAGATTTATTTAAGGAATACTTAAGCAAATTGTTACTCGAGACCGGTTAAAGGGGAATTAGACCGGTCTCTTTTTTTTTATACCCCTATCGGAATTATACTACCTGTTATCAGAGTTTCTGTACAGTAGCCTGACCCCTCTCCCACTATGATTTCCCTATATCCTATAAAATCACTTCCCCTGACAAAATCCGAATATTGAGGATGTATCTGCACAAAGGTTGATGGTGTCAGATAAAGATGCATATTGCCTGACACAACTGTTCTGTCCAGATGGTAATGACCGCAGAAAACATGGAATTGTTTGCTGTTAAATTCCTTAAACAGCTCCGCTGCTTTGCTCATCTGGTTAAACTGATATTTGGGCTCCATGTGCTTTGACCCGACCAAAACAGGTGGGTGATGCATGATAATAAATACGTCCGTATGCTGTTTTTTTGCCTTTTCAAACAGCCACGACCACTGCGACTCAGACATATATCCACTGGAAGTGTCTGAAAACAAAAACTCTATACCTCCGAGGAGGTGGCTGGTATATAATTCAGTTTCGTGCAGGTCATTTGTGGTGCCAAAGATTTCCGCCATCAGGACCGGGTCATCATGGTTGCCAGGCACTGCATAGACAAGGTCAAATCTTTTGTATACTTCATTTTTAACCCAGGAATAAATGTCCCTGTCCCCGGTTTTATGGCATAGATCTCCGCCCAGGATTAATGCTTCACAGCCGGAGTCGGCAGCATAATCGAGTGTTTTTAAAAACTGGGCTCTTGTATCGAGTCCTAGCGGAAAATTGCCGGGAGCGTCGATATGCAGATCTGTGATGAAGGCTATTTTCATTTCAGTTCCCGGATCAGTTCAGCTTATAATCCAGTCTCAAACCTACATTTCTGGGTGCTTCGATCAGGGCAGGCCTGATGGTGTATTCCTCATTCAAGAGGTTATTGCACAGGGCGGTGATTTTTATACGGCCATTGTCCCAGGCTATCCTCGTGTCCAGAAGCCAGTAGCCGTTGTTGTTGAGGTCACGGTACTCCCCTATCCCGAAAAGGTCAATATTTATGGGTGGCACCGTCTCAAAAGCTTTATCAATATTAATTACGTGACTTACCCTTTGTACCGCCCATCCCCATCTGAATTTGCCAATGGAGGCTTCAGCATCCATCTTAAGTTGATGTCTTGAGCGGTATTTCAATACATTTACAGGTTCAGACACACTGTTTCTGACCTGCTCTGAAATGTCATAATTTTTATAGGTAGGGTCAATATAGGTATACCCGCCGAATAAGTTGACGGGTATGCCAAAAAGTTCGGCTTTACCCGCTATGCCAGCTTCATATCCGAGGATACGGGTGCTGCCTACATTCCGGGGCTGGAATCCTATTTTGTTTGACTCAAAGACGAAGGTAAATTCGATCATGTCCTCATATTCGGAAATAAAAACCGATCCGTCCAGGAATCCCTTGAAGCCACCCAGAGCAAATCCCTGTTTAATACCTAGTTCTGATGACCACCCGTATTCGGGATTCAGGGCAGGATTTGCAAAGATTGAAAAACCTCCAAAGGTTGTAGTTACAAAGCGTTCTGTTAGTGTCGGGTAGCGGTAACCCTGCCCAAATGATGCCCTGAGGGAGGAATACTGTCCAATCTGATAATTGGCAGACAGCCTTGAGATTAACTGGCCGTCAGAAACCAAGCCACCGGGTATGGTGTCACCCAAATAGTATTCCGGGCTGTTTTGCCGCACATATTCGTAACGGATTCCGGCAGCGACAGTGAGTTTTTCTGAAAACGTCTTGTCCATCTGGAGATAGGCAGCATAATTGGCTCCATTAAAAATGCTATCCCCAAGAATTTCAGAATCCACCCTTGTCCACGCACCCACTGTTCCGGCTGTCAGTACCAAGCCGGCTGCTTCAAAGTTTCTCTGAAACTGGTATTCGGCATACTGGTTGACAGATTTATTAGACTGGTTGGTATTGTTTTCATTGTTGACGAAAACGGTTCTGGTGAGCAATCTGTGCCGATTATTGTTAGCGTCGGTATACGACACCGTAGGGTCAATGTAAATTCTTCGGGACATTCTATCTGAGACGGTACCTTGTAGCGGCCTCATTGCTCCGGAACCAGGGTTGTCCCACAGGAAAAAGGAGCTGCTTTTTCCAAAGTTACCAAAAGCTGACAGGCCAAACACGAGACGATCGGTTTTCCTGTATCTTAGGTTGACATTGGCTCTGCCCCGGCTTTCATTGGTAAATTGGTTGAATCCTTCCAGTTTGTTATACAGGCCACTGGCTATAAAATCAAGGTTCCCGAATTTTTGTTTATGAACGGCTGTGAAATTGGTCTCATAGCGTAGAGTATCACCCCACCATTTTTTAGCCTTGTCTTTGGGTGACAAAAATACACTTGTAGCCGCCGAAAACCGTGTCTCAGGCTCTGAAGTGGCGTAGGATGACCTGAAGTTTATAATTCCGTTCAGGGCGGCAGAACCATAGAGCGTAGAAGCTGCTCCTTTGAGGATCTCCACCTGTGAAAGGTTTTCGATGGGAATATCACCCCAGTTGGGAAAACCAGCATCAGGTTGCAGGGCCGGAATCCCATCCAGAAGCATCATGACACGGCTTCCGGCTCCGTAAGAATATCCTGATCCCCCGCGGATATTGGCTTGTCCGTCAAGCATCTGTACTCCTGGTACCTTATTCAGGATCTTATCTGATGAGACAGAATTGACACTTCTTAGCAGGTCGGGCTTGATGATGTCAACGGTGACGGAGGAGCGTGTGACATTCTGCTCATATTTTGCCCCGGTAATGGTTACCTGATCCAAGACTGAATTAGATGGCTGCAGATAGACTACAGCGGGTAATTCTTCTATTCTGTCGACCTTTAATTCTAAATTATTATACCCCACATAACTGAATACAACCGTAGTAGGAAAGTCAGGGGACGAAAAAGTAAAAGTGCCGTCAATGTCAGTTATTCCTCCGGATTGACCAAAGATAATATTAACACCCGGGAGGGCATCTTTAGACTCCTTGTCAAGTATTTGAATAGTGCCTGTCTGACAAAAAAGCACACACGGTGCGAAAAGAAGAGAAAATAATATACACCTCATGGCCGGATATTTAAACTGGAGATAAAAGTAGAAGAAATATCCCAATAGCCTTCTTTTACCTCCGGAAATTTTTAGAGTCCGGGTATTGGCTAATATTTTATTACATGAAGTAGATGTCCAGCACTACTATTCTTCCTCCTCAGAGGCATGGAAAATAGGGTCAATCATTGGTAATCCTACCAGGGCTGCCTCTTCCTTGCTGATTGTAAAAAAGCCCATAACCCCACCTTCAGATTTTGCTACCTGCTCTGCAAAACTTACAAATCCCTTGTATATTTTTGCTCCGGTTTCAGGATTAAGCCGTGAAAGTATCAGGTTTAGTTCCTTTAGCCTTTCAGAAATAGCCTCTGTCCTTTCATACACACCGGCCGGCATCAGGTTTCTGTAATGATTAAATCTTGTTTCAAACCGATTGTCCACCTCTTCGTAAAATACCCGGAGGTCTGCTTTCATCTTGTATGAACGGATATGGATAATTTTTTTAGCCCATGCTACCTCCTCATCGGAAATATCGCCGTCAGCTCCCGCTATCAACAGTGTAATAAGTGGAAACGCGTCATACAACTGTTCCAGATCTGCGGTTTTCAGATGTCCCAAATCAACTGACATTATATTAAATTTTCAAATTTGCCGCAAAATTAGCTTTCTTCCCCGTATAAAAAAAACTAATATGTTACTTTTTATATTTACTGAAATCATAAAGTGACTTATCTGCCTTTACATAAAGCTCCCGAAGGTAATTGTTTCCGTCCAGCGAATAATACAATTCAGTGATCTCATTTTGCCTGCTACCTACGTAAGGCCCGGGATTTTTGGCATTGTATTTTCTTGGATTTGGCAGGATTGCAATTATTCGTGCCGCCTGTTGCAAAGAAACCCCTGCTGCATTTCTTGAAAAGTATTTTTGGGCTGCTGCCTCGGCACCGAATGTCAGAGTACCTGTTTCAGCAATGTTGAGGTAGGTTTCGAGAATCCTTTCCTTAGGCCAAAGGGTTTCTATCAGTAAAGTGAAATATAGCTCCAGGCCTTTCCTGACATAGGACCTCTGCGGAAAAAGGAATGCATTTTTTGCTACCTGCTGGCTGATGGTACTTGCACCGAAAACCTTCCTGCCCTTGCTGTTTACTTTTATCGCCTTACCGATTGCTTCGATATCAAGTCCCGAATGAAAAGGCAGGTTTTGGTCCTCAGAAGCCATGGCACAGACTCTCAGGTATGGAGATATATCGGCCAACGATTTAGGTTTGTACATAAATCCCCCCTCATCTGTGACCAATCTTGTCAGCATAAGCAGGGTAAATGGCGGAGAAATATACCTGTATAGCAGGACCCACCCTACTGTCACCACCGTAAAAATCACGATGATGTCCTTGTATTTGGCCTTGAGCCACCCTACCAGTTTTTCAGGCTTTATTTCCACAGGTTATCTGATTTTAATCTGGAGCTTGTTTTTTAACTCAGCCGTATCCTGGGTGTGCAAAACTTCAAGAATATTGGGATATACCTGACGTTTTTTGCTGAAAAACTTCTGCATTGTCATCCATTCAGCTTTCTCAATGTCTTCATTTGCCTGTGGTATTGGCGGCTGCTTGCGGGTGCTTACCAGATACCAGTGAGTTTTTTTTATGATCCTTTTTCCGACATTGCTCCGGTAGGTATGCCTCGTGATCATCAGTTTGTCATGAATCATGAGTTTCTTGAGACCGGTCTCTTCTTCAATCTCTCTTGCCGTAGCCTGCTTTTTGGATTCGTTTGGTTCGATTTTTCCTTTGGGCAGGTCCCATGAGCCTCTTCTAAAAATAAAAAGATATTCATGTTTATCATTGTACACCAAGCCGCCACCAGCTTCGATTTCCGAAAAGTGGGACTTAAAATCCGCCTTCAGTTTTATGAAGTCTTCAAAATGGATGATGAGCCGCTCCGATTTTATGGATTTTTCAAGGATGCTTATATAATCCAGCAGATGTTTTTTATTGCCTGTATATTTTACCACTACACTGCCTGCCGCTACTGTGTCCTCTAACGTAATGTCAGAAGAAGGCTTAAGAATTACCTCTACCTCATTTATATAAATTTTATAAATTTGCGGCTTCTCCATTAAAAGGGCAGATGAATACAGAAACTTTAATTGCCAGAAAACTTTTGCAAATAAACGCAATAAAATTAAACCCGCAAAATCCATTTACCTGGACCTCCGGCATGCGGTCGCCGATTTATTGTGACAACAGGGTCACACTATCCCACCCCGAAGTAAGAACAGCCATCAAGGAAGCTTTTGCAAAGCAGTCAGTTGTTTTTGGGGAGATTGATATGATAGCAGGGGTGGCCACTGCCGGCATTCCGCACGGAGCCCTTTTGGCTGATAAGCTTGGATTGCCTTTTTGTTATGTGAGATCCTCGCCCAAGGAACATGGGAGGCAAAATCAGATAGAGGGAGAACTTCGTCCAGGGTCAAGGGTGCTTGTGATCGAAGACCTCATTTCTACAGGTGGCAGTTCTGTAGAGGTTGTTGGTGTGCTCCGCCGGGAAGGGCACATTGTTGCTGGCGTTATGGCTATTTTTGATTACGGATTTGCAAAAGCATCCGAAAATTTTATGAATATTGACTGCAAAGTCATTTCTTTGTCCAATTATAAAACTCTTATAAGGGAAGCCGGGGTAATCAGTTATATTACTGAAGAGGAGCAAAAAGTCCTCGAATCCTGGAACAATGACCCTCAGAATTGGTATTCCAAGCATTTTGGAAATTAAAGCTTAAAAACCGGATTTCAGCATCATGAATGTATTTAACAAAAAATCAGAAACTTTCCTTTTTGACTATCTCAATAATACCGCTCCCACAGGTTTTGAAACCCCGGGCCAGAAAATATGGCTGGAATACTTAAAACCATATGTGGATGAATGGCACCTGGACAATTACGGTACAGCTTATGGAGTAATAAACCCCGGAAAAGACTATCGTGTAGTTATCGAAGCACACGCCGACGAAATATCCTGGTATGTAAATTACATATCTGACAATGGTTTTATTCAGGTGATACGAAACGGCGGCTCTGACCATATCATTGCTCCATCTATGAGGGTAAACATTCATACTAAAAAAGGCATTGTGAAAGGTGTCTTCGGTTGGCCGGCCATTCACACCAGACGTGGAAAGGACGAAAACCTGTCTCCGACTGTTGAGAATATCTTTGTGGATGTGGGAGCAAAAGACAAGGCCGAAGTGATAGAAATGGGTATCCACGTAGGCTGCGTGATCACATTTGTTGACGAGCTTTTTGAACTAAACAACAAATGGTACTGCGGAAGAGCTCTGGACAACAGGATGGGCGGATTTTGCATTGCAGAGGTGGCCAGGATGCTGAAGGAAAAAAAGAAAAAACTACCTTATTCGCTGTACATTGTCAATGCTGTACAGGAAGAAATCGGACTCAGGGGAGCAGAAATGGTGGCCAATACTATCAAACCCCATGTCGCCATTGTGACCGATGTCACGCATGATACAGGAACACCCCTGGTCAACAACAAGATACATGGGGACATTAAATGCGGGGCCGGCCCTACCCTGACCTACGCACCTTCTGTTCACAATAAGCTGCTCAATCATGTCATAGATGTAGCAGAAAAAAGCAAGATAAGTTTTCAGCGTAGTGCCGCCAGCAGAACAACAGGCACTGATACTGATGCCTTTGCTTATTCAAACGGAGGCGTACCGTCAGTACTCATTTCATTACCCCTCAGATATATGCACACGACAGTGGAAATGGCCTGCAAGGAAGACATCAATGGTGTAATAGGCCTTATTTATGAGACTTTACTCAGCATAAAGGCCGGCCAGAGTTTTAAGTATTTCTGATATTAAAATTCATTAAAATATCTTCTGGCGTTTCTGTTTTTGTTATCCGCAACCTGGGTAGCATCCACCGTATTGCCCAACCTTTCCCGCGGCACTGATTTGTAGAGTTCCGTTTCCCAAGCGGGATTTGACCTTTCACCCAGACATGTGGAGTGCAACAATCTGAAGTCATTATGCACGAGCGATGGATTATAAAACAAAAACCTGACATTGGTTTGTTTTGTCGCAGCCATGTGGTAATAATACCATATCTCGTATGGCGGGGCGTCTACCTCAGTATCGATTGTCAGGACATTGGTAGGTTTGCCATATTTAAGAAAGATGTGACCCCTGTCTGACTGAAAACCATAACCAGCATTAGTCTGGAATTGGCGGTCGACAGCCTGGGCCACTTCCATATATTTTTTATAAGCTGCTTCCGGGTTTTCAGGATACCTGTTTTTCCAAAACTGAAAAACAAACTGCCGCTGACTGGCCAGCCTTTTGCCACTAATCAGTTCGCCGAGGGTTGAGACCTGATTTTGCGGTGTGACTGGCAGGTGTGCCTTGAGTATAAAATCCATGTCCTCACCCTTAAGATCCCGGACAAATGAGTTTTCGAGGTCTTCGTTGTAATTTTCGAGATAGGCTATGTCTGCTTCAGGGTTGCTTCTGACCAGATCCGCATAGCAAGAGGAAAGCACGTTTTTATACTTATCAATAATGCTCACCGATACATGGTAATTGCCTGACCGGACTGAATTTACAGGCAAACTGAGAATCAGTGGTTCTACAGTACTGACGGAAAGTTTCCTGAATTTTGACATAAGAGGGGTCTTCTCGTCCTTAATGCCAAAACCTTCGTAAAGTGATATCCGTACAAAGTATTCCGCCGAATCAGACTGGGGCCTGTATACTTCCTGATATAAATTTAATGCCTGTACCTTTGGCCCGGCAAAGGAAAATGCCATCGGTTCCATATAATATCCGCCTCGTACCATCTCACCTTCCGAGTCGGTTTTTTCGAGGGCAGACAGAAGCATCAGATCTGACAATATCACTCCACCGGACGGCGGTTCCAATACCAAAATTTTCTCCATTTCAAGCTTGTCCTCCGTATTATTCATGTCAGTGGTCTCAACCCTCAGTGTATAATTGCCGGCGGGAAGGGCCATTCGTTTTACTGTAATAAAGTCAACAATGCTGTCGGTTACGGACTTATTCAGGATAAATTTATCCCAGGCCAGGATCTTTTCGTCCTTGTCCTTGATATAGTACACTACCTGTACGGATGCTTGCCTGACAGAATCTAATGACTTCCACTTTACTGAGTTACCGGTGACCCGGAAATACACTTCCACATACCGGGTCTTGCCTGTAAATCTGTAAGTGCTGACCTC
>JAGVTV010000250.1 GCA_019136675.1 Bacteroidota bacterium | reverse complement strand
GTCGGTCGCACCATGGCTGAGGACCTCAATGCTATTTCACATACCCGCAAGGTGGTCATAACCAACGGCTTTGACGAAGAAGACCGGACAGACAATCAGACAATTCCTGACAGTGAGTTCAGCATAGTCTATATTGGTACCATGAACGATGCCCGAAACCCGGAAGTCCTGTGGCAGGCCGTGAGTCAGCTTAGGGATGAACACCATCCTCTGGTAAGCGAACTGGCAGTAAAACTGGTAGGTAAACCCGAAAAGGTGGTTTCTGATTCTGTCCGCAGGTATGGCCTGGAGCAAATTGTCAAATTTGAAGGCTATGTCACCCACCGGGAAGCCATCAGATTTCAGAATGCATCACAGGCATTGCTGCTGGTTATAAATCGCACTTCCAACAACAAATCCATCCTTACAGGCAAGATCTTCGAATACCTTGCTGCCGGCAGGCCTGTGATATGTATTGGACCACAGGACGGTGACGCAGCAGAGATCATCCGCGAATCCGGAGCCGGAAAAATGATTGGTTACGAAGACGTAAGCCTGCTCAAAAACCACCTGAAAGAACTTTATACCGGCTTTAAAAGCGGGGCTTCCGGTATTTCTGCCAAAGGTATAAACAAATATTCCAGGAGATCCCTGACAGGCAGGTTAGCTGCCCTGCTGGATGAGATCACCGTCAAAAAACAACCACATACATGAAGATAGTGACGATCGTAGGAGCCCGGCCGCAGTTTATTAAGGCATCAGCTTTCAGCAGGGTAGTGGCTCAGACCCCGGGAGTTACGGAAGTGTTGGTACACACGGGCCAACATTTTGACGATAATATGAGCGAGGTCTTTTTTAGGGAGATGGACATTCCGGCACCGGCCTACCACCTCGATATCCATTCGCTGTCACACGGAGCCATGACCGGAAGGATGCTGGAGGCGATTGAAAAAGTACTGGCGGAAGAAAAGCCCGACTTTACCCTCGTGTACGGAGACACCAACAGTACCCTGGCTGGTGCCCTTGCCGCCCGCAAGCTCCACATCAAAGTGGCTCACGTAGAGGCCGGCCTCAGGTCCTTTAACATGGCCATGCCCGAGGAGGTCAACCGCATACTGACAGACAGAATCTCTGACTACCTGTTTTGTCCTACCAAAGTTGCCATACAAAACCTGGAACAGGAAGGATTTCGCCACTTTCCATGCCTCGTGGCAGAGTGCGGTGACATCATGTATGATGCCGCCTTGTATTATAAGTCAAAATCAGATCGGGAGAGCAAAATCCTTGCTGACTTATCTCTATCTCCCGGCCATTACCACCTGGCAACCATCCACCGCCAGGAAAATACGGATGACAAACCAAGGCTCCAGAGTATAGTGGAAGCCCTTAACCAACTTAACCGCTCCGTGCAGGTGATCGTCCCACTTCATCCGAGGACCAGAAAATTACTTGACCTGTACGGATTAATTCCTGAATTCAGGATGGTTCCGCCTGTAGGATATCTGGATATGATAGCCCTGACCTCACAGGCAAGTCTCATTCTGACAGACAGCGGCGGCCTGCAAAAGGAAGCATATTTTTTTGGCAGGTATTGTGTCACGCTGCGGGATCAGACAGAGTGGACTGAACTCGTGGACGGAGGATACAATATACTGGCAGGAGCCGATACAGACAGGATCATAGAAGCAGCTGGTTTACTGGCCGGCAAAAACCATGGATTTAAAGCCGGATTATACGGAGACGGGCATGCTGCCGAATTTATACTTGCCACCCTTCAGGCAGGCACCTGATTTCTTTTTTTGGCTTTCGCCAAAATCATGAAGGATTTTCAGACAGCTATTGGGACAACAAGCCGCAAATAGAAATATTGAATTATATTTGTCCTTCATTTTCAGTCTGATCTCAAAACTTTTTGATTCCATGTCAGGACTTTTTAGAGGATTTACGTTGTTTTCGGCCTTTCTGGTTTTTAATTCGTTTTATATTGACAATATTGAGATTGGCACCAGGATCGACTCATTCAATGGGGTGGATGTCTACTATAATGGTCATGACTTTACACATACAAGGGGCAGAAACGTCACACCTGATGGCTACAACCTCGGGCTTAAATTCCAGTGTGTTGAGTTTGTAAAGAGGTATTACTACGAGGTTTTTGGCCATAAAATGCCCAATGCTTACGGCAACGCAAAGGACTTCTTTGACCAAAGCCTTGCTGACAGGGAATTCAACAAAAAACGGGGACTCATGCAATACCGGAATGTAAGGGAATACGAGCCCAAAGTACATGACATTCTGGTGTATAATGGATACGAGGGCAACAGG
>JAGVTV010000254.1 GCA_019136675.1 Bacteroidota bacterium | reverse complement strand
TAGCTGACCCATGTCCTTTTGAGGTTTTCCGTGCCCAGCAATTCCACCTGTTTGCTGCCTTCAGCAGTCCCGAAGTACCAGAGGCCGTCCACGTCATAATGTTTGGCGAGTTCTTTCATCAGCTCGTCTGTATGGCCGGTGACAATGTTGACTGTGCCGGCTGGCAGGTCTGAAGTCTCCAGGATCTGGTAAAAGTCGGTCGCCGAAAAGGGTGACACCTCAGATGGCACCACTACGACACTGTTGCCCATGGTGATGGCTGGTAAAACCGTAGAGACAAATCCAAGCAGGGGTGATTCTATAGGGCAGATGACACCTATCACTCCAACCTTCTCAGGCATGGCGAGTGTCACATTGCGAACCGTGGTATGGTGCACCCTACCGTCATACTTGTCAGCCCAGGCGGCATAGGTATAGATACGCTCAATGGATGCTGTCACTTCGCGGGCAGCATCTTGCGGTGACTGATTGGTCATCTGGGAGAGCCTTGCGGCAAACTCATCTGCACGGATGGAAAGGTTTTCAGCCATATAGTACAGCACCTGAGCCTTGGCGTGGCCTGTCATGCCGCCCCAAGAAGATGCGTGTGCTGCCTCTACGGCGTTTCGTATATCCTTGCGGTTGCCTTTGGGCACCTCGCCAATATACCTCCCAAAGCTGTCACTGACAGCCATGGAATTGCCTCCGTCAGGCCTTGCCTGCTTGCCTCCGATAAACATTTTTGGAGTCCTGTCAATGGATGGCAAATCAGTTTTCCCAGCGTGGCCATTCTGATTTTCCATGGCTTTTGGCTTTATGGGCTCTTTGGCAAAGGTAGCTTCGGCACGGTGCTTTACATATTCGTAGAGGCCTTCCTTGCCTCCTTCTCTTCCAAAACCTGACTCCCTGTAGCCACCGAATCCTGCCGCTGCATCAAAGACATTGGTGCAGTTGATCCACACTGAGCCGGCCTTGACCTGCGGTGCAATATCGAGGGCCAGGTTTATATTTTCGGTCCAGATGCTTGCAGCCAGTCCGTATCTGGTATTATTGGCCAGTTTTACGGCCTCAGCGTGAGACCTGAAGCTCATGGCTACCAGTACAGGGCCGAAGATCTCCTCCTGAGCTATCGTCGATGAAGGAGACACATCGGTAAACAGGGTCGGAGGATAGAAGTATCCGTCTTTTGGACACGACCATGAAGGCTGCCAGAAGTCATTGCCTTCGTCCTTTCCTTTTTGTACCAGGTCCTCGATGACTTTAAGCTGTACCGGAGCCACAATGGCTCCTATGTCAATGCATTTGTCGAGCGAATTCCCGACCCGGAGTGTCTCCATGCGAGCCCTGATCTTACGGTACAGCTTTTCAGCTATACTCTCCTGTACCAGCAATCTTGATCCTGCACAGCATACCTGCCCCTGGTTAAACCATATGGCATCCACTACCCCTTCTACCACGCTGTCGAGATCCGCATCGTCAAACACGATAAAAGGCGATTTACCACCCAGTTCGAGTGACATCTTTTTACCGGTACCTGCCGTGGCCCGCCTGATTATTTTGCCCACTTCTGTTGAGCCTGTAAAAGCCACCTTGGACACATCAGGGTGATTTACGATGGCGGCCCCGGTGGTGCCGTGTCCTGTGACGATATTGACTACACCTTCGGGCAAACCGATTTGCCGGCATATATCCGCAAAAAGCAGGGCCGACAAAGAGGTGAATTCAGCAGGTTTTAGCACCACAGTATTGCCCATGGCCAAAGCCGGGGCTATCTTCCACGCCAGCATCAGAAGAGGGAAGTTCCACGGGATGATCTGGCCTATGACGCCGATCTCCTGGTAGTCCCTCATTTCCGTCTCCATGATCTGAGCCCAGCCGGCATGGTGGTAAAAATGCCTGGCAACAAGCGGTATGTCTATGTCGCGGGTCTCACGGATGGGCTTGCCATTGTCCATGGATTCCAGCACGGCAAAGTTGCGGCTGTGTTTCTGGAGTTGCCTGGCTATGGCATAAAGATACCTGGCACGGCCATGGCCACCGAGGTCAACCCAGGGTTTCAGGGCTTTTTTGGCGGCTTTGACCGCATCATCCACGTCCTTTTCGTTGCCCTCTGCAATCTGTGCAAGGTGCTCACGGGTAGCAGGACTGATGCTTTCAAAGTATTCGCCGCTAGATGGTTTTGTCCACTTGCCATTGATAAAATGACCAAATTTACGTTTGTGGCTTTCCAGAAATTCGACACTCTCCTTATTGCTTTCGGGTGCCGGTCCGTATTCCATGGTGTTATATATCTCTTTGACTGTCATGATCTTGTTGGTTAATTTAACTATGATAATTTACTAATGGCCAATGGTTTGTCAAGCCATAGGATGCCTGAAGGAAGCAGAATAGCTGCCTGTGACAAAATGTTCGAGCTGTCGCTCAATGTCGCCCAACAATGAGCTGGCCCCAAACCTGAACAGATCAGGCTGCAGCCAATCGTTGCCCAGTTCTTCCTTCATGATAAAGAGGTAGTTGAGTGCATCCTTCGCTTTGGCAATACCGCCGGCGGGCTTGTAGCCCACCTTGTAGCCTGTGAGTTCAAGATACTCCCGGATCATCCGCACCATAACGAGAGTCACCGGCAGGGTAGCATTGACGCTTTCCTTGCCTGTACTTGTCTTGATAAAGTCTGAGCCTGCCATCATCGATACCATGCTCGCTTTGGCTACTTTGGTCAGCGTCGGAATCTCACCTGTAGCCAGGATGGTCTTCATATGGGCATCACCACATGCTTTGCGGCAAGCGGCGACCTCATTATAAAGTCCCTTCCAGTCAGAATTAAGTACAAGGGCCCTGCTGATGACGATGTCGATTTCTTTTGCACCGGCTGCAACGGATTTCCTGATTTCGGTGAGTTTGTCCTCCAGTTCTATCTGGCCTGCCGGAAATCCCGTGGATACTGCTGCAACAGGAATGTTGGTATCGCTGAGGGCCTCCACTGCATAAGGAATCAGATTATGATACACACACACAGCCCCTGTGGTAATTCCGGCCTTATCCATACCCAGGGCTTCGAGGATATCTTTCCTTACAGGGCTTTTTGCTTTGGCACACAGCCTCAATACGTTGCCGCGTGTATCATCACCGGCCAGCGTGGTTAGGTCCATGCAGGAGATGGCCTTGAGCAGCCAGGCAGCCTGCCACTGTTTTTTGACGGTCCGCCGCGTGGATATGGTGGCCGCCCTGCGTTCTACGGCACTGCGGTTTATTTGTATGGATTCTATCAGCGATGCATCGAATGGAATTCCATCATTCCTTAGGTGTTGAGTGGCCGAATGGCTTTCCATCTTGACTTTTTTATTCTTTATCATCTTTACAGATTTGAATGATTTCCTTTTATTGTGTTTAATCAACTCACCGTCCTGAAAATCAGCGGCTGTTTTTCGGGTTTGCTTTCGGCAAATGTGTACGCTTCTCTGAGGTACTCTTCGGCTTTTGCCACCAGGGTCAGGTCTGAGGTGTACAAAACGGCCAGTGTATCGCCGGAATCAACGTAATCGCCTACTTTCTTTTTCAACACGATGCCCGCACCCAGATCGATCGAACTCTCCTTGGTCTCCCTGCCGGCACCGAGTTTTGCGGAAGCTATGCCTATATCCATGGCACTCAGGTGTGAGATAAATCCTTTCCTGTCACTTCTGAATTCAACGGCATGAGGGGCTAGTGTGAGCCTGGTTGGGTCCGTGACATAAGAAACATCCCCACCCTGTATTCTTACCAACTCAGTAAATTTTGCAAAAGCGGAGCCATTTGTTATATTGTCTTTGAGCAAGACCATACCTTCCTCCATAGTAGCCACCCTGCCTGCAAGCACCAGCATGTGTCCACCGAGCTCAAGGCTAAGCTGTGTCAGATCTTCCGGACCGTGGCCTCGCAGGGTGTCAATGGCCTCTCTCACTTCGAGGGCATTGCCTATGGCATACCCAAGTGGCTCTTCCATACCTGTGATGACTGCGATCAGATTCCTGTTCATTTTTTTTGCCGTCGATATCATGATTTCAGCCAGTTTTTCGGCATCGGGAATGGTCTTTATAAAGGCTCCGTCACCTACTTTTAGATCGATCACTATGGCATCCGCTCCGCAGGCAAGCTTTTTACTCATGACGCTTGAGGCGATAAGCGAAATATTGTCTACTGTTCCCGTGACGTCCCTTAGGGCGTAGAGTTTTTTATCTGCCGGCACCAGCTTTTCATTCTGGCTGCATATGGCAATACCGTGTTTTCGTACCTGTTCGACAAATTCATCAGCTGACATGCTGACATCAAAGCCGGGAATGGCCTCCAGTTTGTCGAGTGTACCGCCCGTATGCCCCAGCCCGCGACCTGACATTTTAGCCAAAGGGACACCCGCCGATGCTACCAGCGGTCCGAGTACCAAAGTGGTCTTATCTCCTACCCCACCGGTACTGTGTTTGTCCACTTTGATGCCGGGTATTGCTGAAAGATCTATCAGGTCTCCCGAACGCATCATGGCATCAGTGAGTGCTGCTGTCTCTTCGTCGTTCATACCGCGGAAAAATATGGCCATCAGCCAGGCAGACACCTGATAGTCAGGTATCTTGCCGGAAACAAATCCGTTTATGACTTCGCGGATTTCATCAGCTGTTAAAATATGTCCGTCCCTCTTTTTTTTGATTATTTCTACCAATGCATTCGTTTCTGATTACTTAAAATGGATTCAAAGCCAACTCTTACCTTCTGTCGCAAAATCTATGCCTAAAAGTACAGCAATGGTCGCCGCAATATCAGCAAAACTTGACCTTGTACCTATGCCAGGCCCGGATTGTATGCTTTTGGCTGTCATCAGGATGGGAATATATTCCCTTGTATGGTCCGTTCCTGTCCATGTAGGGTCATTACCGTGATCTGCCGTTATGATCAGTACGTCGTTGTCCTTCATGGAATGCAGCAGGTCAGGGATTGAAGCATCAAATTCCTCAAGACAGGCTGCATAACCTGATACATCTCTTCTGTGGCCATAAAGCATGTCAAAATCCACCAGATTGGTAAAAATCAGCCCTGAGGTATCTTTTTGCATCTCTGTGAGCGTGGCGTCAATGCCTTCACGGTTGGACGGAGTCTTGACATACCGGCTTATACCTTTGCCTGCAAAGATGTCGTGGATCTTGCCGATGCCGATCACTTCCATGCCCGATTTCTGTACAGCCGTAAGAAGGTTATCAGGCGGCAAGGTCGCAAAATCCTTCCTGCGGGAAGTACGGGTATAATGACCCGAATTACCGGTGAAAGGGCGAGCTATTACCCTCCCTACGGCATAAGGTCCGGTCAGCATGTTGCGGGCTATGGCACATATCTCGTATTGCCTTTCGATAGGTATGACATCTTCATGCATTGCTATCTGGAAGACGCTGTCAGCTGATGTATAGACGATGGGAAAACCTCTGGCCACATGCTTGTCTCCAAGCTCATCGATAATAACTGTACCGGAAGCTGCATAGTTACCAATTGTAGGGGTGCCTATCTCCTTTTCAAACCTTTTAATAAATTCCTCCGGAAATCCATCAGGAAAGGTAGGAAAAGGTTCCTGCAGGACCGAACCGGCTATCTCCCAGTGGCCCGTAGTGGTATCCTTGCCGGCTGACCTTTCGACGGCTTTGCCATAGCTGGCTATGGGTGTGTCAGTTTTAGGAATAGCGTTGCCGGGATCGATATTGCCCAGTCCCATGGAAACAAGATTGGGTATCCGGATTTCGGGTGTTTTTTCCACAATATGACCCAGCGTATTACTGCCTGCATCACCATAAGCGGCCGCATCCGGTAGGGAGCCTATGCCCACACTGTCCAGCACGATCAGTATGACCCGGTTATATCTCATCTCAGTGGGTTTCAGAAATTACTAAAAGGCCGGAAAGTTAATAAATAATCCGGGGAGATACAAAAATTAAAGCCCTGTCCTTCAATTCCGGGCGGAATCTGCAAGTCAATTGTTTATGAGGGTTATCCTCTCACGGACTACGTCCACAAATTGATGGAGATAGTCAGGGATTGACTTCTTGTCAGTATCGATCAGGAATTCATGTAGGTTTTCCCCGTCAAAAAATTGAATTATCAGGGCACCCTGGTCGTAACAATCCGGACACCCGAATGTCTGGTCTGCCTCAGTCCTGAGTTTGGAAGGTATCATTTCCTTGAGATCAGCGACCAGATTGTACTTGGCTGGAGACAATTCATACCATAAATAGTTGCCAGTGAGGAACTTGTCGTCCTTGTCTTCGTACAGTTTTGTCCCCGTAACTTTAAAAACATCCAGGCAATGGACACCCTGACATTCGCCGTGGCTCTGGCCAAAAATGAGATATTCTTCGCTTTTGTCCTTATCTTTAGAGCAGGATCCAAAGAATAAAGCAATAATAACCAATGCCGGTAATACCTGTTTCATGCGGGCTTTTTTTTTATTCTCTGAGAATGTTTCGACTTATTACAAGTTTCTGAATCTCGGAAGTGCCTTCACCTATGGTACAGAGTTTGGAGTCCCTGAAGAATTTCTCAACCGGAAAATCCTTGGTGTATCCGTACCCGCCGAAGATCTGGATGGCATCGGTAGCAATCTGTACACAGATCTCAGAGGCGTAATATTTGGCCATAGCAGAGACTGTAGTCACTGGCTGATGGGTATTCTTCAGGTAAGCTGCCTTTCGGATAAGAAGTTCAGCGGCCTGAATTTTGGTGGCCATATCTGCCAGTTTAAATGAAATGGCCTGGAAATTGGCAATTGGTTGGCCAAACTGCTCCCTTTCCTTTGCGTATTTAACAGATGCCTCGTAGGCACCTTTGGCTATGCCCAGGGCCAGGGCTGCGATGCTGATCCTGCCACCGTCGAGGATTTTCATAGACTGGATGAACCCTTCGCCTACTTCCCCAAGCACCTGTGACTTGTGAACCCTGCAATTTTCAAAGATCATTTCCGCAGTCTCGGAAGCCCGCATTCCCAGTTTGTTTTCCTTTTTACCGCCAGAAAATCCCGGTGTACCGCGTTCTACAATAAATGCTGTAATGCCACGGCTATCAAGCAATTCGCCGGTTCTGGCAAGAACCACTGCCACATCCCCTGACCTGCCGTGGGTAATCCAGTTTTTAGATCCATTTATAACCCAGTGGTCGCCGTCCCTGGTGGCAACGCACTTCATACGCATGGCATCCGAACCTGTATTTGCCTCGGTCAGACCCCAGGCACCGATCCACTCACCTGTTGCCAGCTTGGGCAAGTATTTTTGCTTTTGTTCTTCGTCCCCAAAACTAAGAATATGTCCGGTGCAGAGGCTGTTGTGGGCTGCAAGGCTGAGTCCCACCGAACCGCAGACTTTGGCTATCTCCACGATGATGCTGACATACTCCTGATAGCCCATGCCTGACCCACCGTATTGCTCCGGAACGAGCACCCCCATAAATCCCTGATTACCCATAGAACGCATGGTTTCAACAGGAAAATGCTGGGATTCGTCCCACTCCATTACATGTGGAAGTATAGACTGTCGGGCAAACTCCCTGGCCGATTGTTCGATCATTTCCAGATTATCCGTGGCATGTATGTGCATCTCGTATCTCTTTTTATTAACGGTTCTAACGTCGGGTAAAGATAATAGTTTTGCGAAAGCCGGAAATAAAATTCATCTGCACTAGGTCAAAAATGGTAATTTTGCTGATCGATTCATTATCATTTTGCTTCTTAAATAAAGTATGAAATTTCCTGATTATTTTTTATTTGCATATTGGTCAATCTTCAGAATGGTAGGTTTCATATGCCTTACAACACAAGCAACTGCCCAGACAGACTGGAATGCGGATATTGACTTTCTCAAAAATGAACTTCCCTACCTGCATACAAATCTGTTTCACACCCTTCCCAGAAATCAATATGAGCAACACCTGGAAAACCTGAGAACACTAAACGACCATATCACGGATGAGGCTATGACCATCAAACTGCAGCAACTTATCTGCAGGCTGGGTGATTCGCATACAGCCATCACCTACCAGGATAAATTAGACAAACTTGTGCTGCCATTTTTTGTGTATTATTACAAGGAAGGCCCTGTCATAACCAGTGAATTTGATGACCATGAAGCACTTTTGGGCAATAAACTTATCAGCATCAACGGGCACTCTGCGGGTGAGATTGCGGACAGCCTTAGGACGCTGATTGTGGCGGATAATGAAAACAGGCTGAAGTACAGGTTGCCTTATCTCATGAGGAGTGTAGCGTTGCTGCGGCATTTTGGATTTGTCCGGGATGATAAAAAAATTGAGGTCGAGACTGAAAATCTTTATGGCATCAGGACCACGGTCCGATTAAAACCGAAGGTAATCAATGACTTAAAAAATGAGGATATGGATTATGTCAGATTTGCAAAAAAAAAGGACAAAAGACCGTATTCAGCAAGGAATTTCAGTCACACTTACAAACCAGAAACAGGTACACTTTACATCCTGTACAATAGGGCAGTTAGCAGAGAAACCGGCAGTTTGTGCAATCCTATGGACTCCGTGATGAAGCTGGATAAGTGCTTCAGGCCCATGGATGATAATTCACAAAGTTTACCGTCATTTAAGCCATTTGCGGATTCAGTTCTTTATGTAATTAATAACAGGCCTGTAACAAAAATAGTGGTGGATCTGAGTAAAAATACGGGCGGGTCCACTATGATGGGTTCGTTGCTTATCCATAGCATAGCGAGGCTTATTAAAAACAAACCGGAAACCAAAGTCATTGGGGTTATTGGCAGGAGAACCTTTTCAGCGGGTATAATCCATGCCCTTGAACTCAAAAGGCTACTGAATGCCACACTTATCGGAGAGACAGCGGGGGGACTTGTCAATTTTTATGGAGGTACTGAAGTACGGTATCTGCCGGGGTCATGTATGCCCATCAGCTACTCCAGAGGCTACAGGCGTAACGTCTTGGATGAAAGCAAGTCCGGAAACCAGCTGATTCCTGACATCCTGCTGACTGAGAGCTTTGTAGATGTGGTCTCAGGCACAGACCCTGTATACGAATGGATAAAAAACAATTGACACCTAGCACCTCCCTATGGTCAGGCAACTCGAAATAAAGGTTTTTCCCGACAAGCTGTACGACAGACCGGGTCATGAGTCCCTTTTGATGTCCCAGCTTCGGGCATACAAAGGGCGAGTCATGGATTTTCGCCTTGTCCGGCGGTCAGTGGACGCAAGAGGCAGCAGGCCGGTATATCTGCTCAGGTACGATGTGTATATTGACGAGCCCTACACTGAGCCTCCTCTTATCTCTGCCGGTTATAAGGATGTGTCTGGCGGACAGCCTGTGATCATAGTGGGCTCAGGACCTGCAGGATATTTTGCCGCTCTTAAGTGTCTGGAGTACGGACTCAGGCCAGTGGTACTCGAACGTGGCAAGGATGTAAGATCACGCCGCCGCGACCTCAGAAATCTCCAACAGGAGGGACTGGTAGATCCGGATTCCAACTACTGTTTTGGCGAAGGCGGGGCAGGCACTTATTCAGACGGAAAACTCTACACCAGGTCAGGAAAAAGAGGTCCAATAGAAAAAGTGCTCCACATCCTGCATGAGCATGGTGCCACAGAAGACATTCTGGTGGATGCCCACCCTCACATAGGAAGCAACAAATTGCCCAATATCATTGCCGCCATCAGGCACACCATTGAGAAACACGGCGGTGAGGTTCATTTCGGCACAAGGGTCACCGGGCTTATCATCGCCGATAACAAAATCAGAGGTGTCCGATGCGAAGACAAATCGTTTATGGCAGAATCAGTGGTATTGGCGACCGGCCACTCTGCCCGGGACATTTACCATATGTTGGACGACGCAGGGCTTGCCCTTGAGGCAAAACCCTTTGCCCTGGGCCTGCGTATCGAACACAGACAGTCGTTTATTGACAAGGTGCGTTACCACCAGGAAGACCGGGAAGAAAACCTTCCTGCCAGCAGTTATGCAGTTGTAAGCCAGGTGGACCACAAGGGAGTTTTTTCGTTTTGTATGTGTCCGGGCGGCCTTGTAGTGCCAGCCGCTACTGCTCCGGGTGAGATCGTGGTCAATGGCATGTCACTAAGCCGTCGAGACAGTCCATTTGCCAACTCTGGATATGTCACTTCCATAGATCCGGAAGAACTTGAATCCAATGGCTACACCGGTCCGCTGGCATGCCTGATGTTTCAGGCTGATATAGAAAAAAGGATGTTTGAAGCAGGTGACGGATCCCAAAAAGCTCCGGCCCAGCGAGTACTCGATTTTGTCGAAGGGGTGGGCTCAGAGGAACTCAATCCGACATCCTATATCCCGGGGCTTATTCCAGCCCCATTACATACTTTGTTACCAGAATTTGTGTACCGAAGGTTAAGGTTGGGCTTGATGGATGTCGACAAAAAAATGAAAGGATTCATAACCAATGAAGCCAATATTATCGGAGTGGAAAGCCGCACCTCATCCCCTGTGAGAATACCCCGCAATCCCGAAAACCTTATGCACCCTGATGTTTTCGGCCTTTACCCTTGCGGTGAAGGGGCCGGATATGCCGGAGGAATTGTTTCCGCAGCTCTGGACGGCCAGAATGTGATCACAGCCCTTGTCAGGAATATTGCTGCCAGCAAACTTAAAAAATAATACCTTTGCCTTATGAAGGACATAACCGAGTTACTGGGCAGGATTCTCATTGCTTTTGTATTTTTTTATGAAGCTTTGGACGCTTTTGTGTTTTTTAAAAAGACCAAAGCCACTATGACTGCCTACGGCATCACCTGGAATCAGGATTTTATGCTCAAACTGCTGATAGCCATTCTTATCATAGGTGCCATCCTCGTGCTTATCGGCTATTACGCCAATATCGGTGCACTTCTCCTGCTTTCCTATTGGTTGCCATTCACACTCATCGTTTATTCTTTCTGGAACGATCCAGCTGAATACAAAAGACTCCATGCTCTTTATTTCATGCGAAATATGGCCCTGTGCGGAGGCTTACTGCTTCTTATAGCCAACGGTGCAGGCAAATACAGCATCAAAAGGCTAATCTATTACATGAAACTGCCTAAATAGAAATATATCTCAATAAAAACAGTATTCCTTACCCATCCTATCCCAAACATGAGCCTAAGAACACAAATCATCAGACTTGCTGCTGCATACATAAGCAGGGATATAAACCGATGGAAAAAAAATGCTGTCAGTGACCAGTTCAAGATTTTACACGACCTGGTCAAAAGCGGAAGAAAAACGGTCTTTGGCAAAGATCATCATTTCGACAAGATTGACACTTACGATGATTTTAAAAAACTTGTGCCTGTCAGGGATTACGAAGACCTAAGGCCCTATATTGACCGGATGACAAAAGGAGAAAAAGATATCCTATGGCCAGGGAGACCCAGGTATTTTGCCAAAACATCAGGGACCACAAGCGGTGTGAAATATATCCCTATTACGGATGACAGTATGCCCAATCACATAAATACTGCCCGCAATGCCATGTTCAACTACTTTAATCAATCCGGCAATTTTAC
>JAGVTV010000207.1 GCA_019136675.1 Bacteroidota bacterium | reverse complement strand
CTATACCTGCTGGTACATATACCTGCCTGTATGATGCAATACACCGGAATGCAGCACTGGCATACTCAGATATACTGGATGATTGACATCTGGAATGCTGCCCTCGATAACCTGAAGACGCCGATGCTGGATGACAGACAGCAGCTGATTTTGTCTTTGACTGATCACTTGACGCAATACCAATATGCAGGCATAAAAATCCCGCATTCAGCACCTGAGACCTGGTCGTCAGCCTCTGATATAGACCTCATAACAGACCGTAAAACCATAGCGTCTTTGATGGACTTTTGCCAGGCACATCCCCGGGTGGCCCGCATGGATATACGCGGACGGAGCTACATGACGGGAATCTTCCTGTGGATGGAAGACGGAGGAACGCTGGCTTTGGACCTAATACGCACGCTGAAGCGAAAATCAGTGGTTTTTATGGATGCCGGAAGCATTATAGCCGGTGCAACCCCCAATCATCACGGTGTCAAAATCGCTTCTGACTCCGATCATGCAAGATATATTGCCTGGTTTTATGGCCTCAATCACTCCGCAGTACCCCAAAAATACAGCCATTACGCAGTCCATATCTCCAGGTCTAAGGACAGTGCTGACCGCCTACTTTCGTCTATCCTGACAGGAGAGGCGGCCGCACATGGCAAATTGAATTACATATTAACGGAAAGTCCCCAAAACAAGGGATTTAAAAAAATAATAAACACCATAACCTACCTGGCAGATACGATCAGGGACCTCCTGAGATTTGATGGAATGATGATTACCTTCAGCGGTGTGGATGGTGCCGGAAAGTCCACCATCATCGACGAGATAACCACCAGGATTCAAAAGACACTCAGAAAAGAAGTGGTTGTACTCAGGCACCGCCCATCCGTATTGCCCATCATTAGTGCTCTTAAGCATGGCAAGGCCAGGGCTGAAGAGATATCCGTGAGCAAGCTCCCTCGTACCGGTACCAACCAAAGTACATTTTCTTCGCTGGTGAGGTTTGGATACTATTATGCAGATTATTTCTTCGGGCAGTTTTATATTTACCTGAAATATGTGTGCAGGGGTAAAGTAGTCTTGTATGACAGATATTACTTTGACTTCATCAATGACAGCAAAAGGTCAAATATTGTGCTCCCTTCCGGATTGGTTAAGCTGGGTTACAAACTGCTTATTAAGCCGGATTTGAACTATTTCCTTTATGCCGACCCTGAAGTTATTCTCAGCAGGAAGCAAGAGTTGGATACCGAAACCATCCAGACCTTGACAAAAAAATATAAGGCCCTTTTTGCAGAATTTGGCAACAGGTATTCTGGCAGCCGTTATATTATGGTCAACAATGTCGTCAAAGAAGAAACACTCAACAACCTCCTTATTGAGATCAAGGCTAAACTGACAGCAGCATGAAATCATTATTACTTTATATGGTCAGAAAAAGGAATCCTCATTTTATCATAGATCCGTCGGTGGACGGCAGGATTCTGGTTGGATTTTTCCTGACAAACATCTTCAGGATGACAAGAGGACTCAAACTTCTGGTCAGGGGGCGGAATCCCCGCGGTATGATGCTAGGGTCAGGTGTCACCTTCCTGTACAGCCATCGAATAAAGTGGGGCAGATTTCTCAAAGCAGGAAAACATGTGACCTTCAGCGGATTGGGAAAACACGGACTGGTACTGGGTGACAATGTGAGCATAGGTGATTTCAGCAGTGTGATTGTTTCCACTACTCTGCAGGATACCGGCCATGGCATCACGATAGGGAATAATGTGGGTATAGGCGAGTTTGCTTATCTGGGCGGGGCAGGCGGACTGACTATTGGAGACGACTGTATCATCGGCCAGTATCTGAGTTGTCACCCGGAAAATCATAATTATGCTGACCCTGACTTGCTCATCAGACATCAGGGAGTAAACAGAAAAGGGATCAAAATCGGTTGCAACTGCTGGATAGGGTCCAAGGTGACTATCCTGGACGGAGTTAGCATAGGAGACGGATGTGTGATTGCTGCAGGTGCCGTAGTTACGAAGTCTTTTCCTGAAAATACCGTCATCGGCGGCGTCCCCGCAAGAGAGATCGGCTCCGGCAGAACTCAAAAAGAAGTATTAAAACAAATTAAAACAATACCCGTATCATGAAAACAATTTTGGCCACAGCCTATGCCATCAATCCGTACAAGGGTTCGGAAGACGGAATGGGGTGGAATTTTGTACTCCAGATAGCCCGGTTCAACAGAGTAGTGGCAGTAACCAGGGAAAACAACAGACCTGCCATTGAAAAGTATATGGCTGCACATGAAGATAAGCGGTACAACAACATAACCTTCCTGTATTATGACCTTCCTTACTACCTCAGGTTTTGGAAAAAAGGGGGACGTGGGGCCATGTTGTATTACCAGATGTGGCAAAAAGGCGTGGTGGGATTTATACGTAAATCCGGGGTGTCATTTGACATTGTACACAATCTTAATTTTCACAATGACTGGACACCAAGTTATCTGTGGCAATTGGACAAACCCTTTGTCTGGGGACCCGTCGGGCACCACCCTCTTATTCCCGGCCAATACCTCAGGCCATTTGGTGTGGTCGAATATCTCAGGGACCGTGCCACCTGGCTGGTCAAGCAGATATTCTGGAAACTGAACCCTTCACTGGGCAAGACCGTCAAAAAGGCAGACTACATCTGGTGCATGAATGACAGTGTAAAGGATGTTTTGGAATTGACTGGCAAAAATTATTCTGTCATGCCATCCGTGGCCACGCAGGATTTTGGAATCGACCCTTTCATCAGCGATGGTAAATTCAGGGTGATCTCCGCCGGCAGGTTTGTAGCACTCAAGGGATTTGACCTTACGGTAAGGGCATTTGCCGCATTTTTGGACAGGGTAAATGGACCGGACAGAAGCAAAATGGAGCTAGTTCTGGTGGGCAGTGGTCCCGAAGAATCCCGGCTTATATCAATCATCAGGGAGCTGGGTATAGAAGATAATGTAAAGATCATCCATTGGATAGAAAGAAATGAACTCATGGAGCTCTTCCGTAAGTCTGATGTATTCCTGTTTCCCTCGCATGAAGGAGCCGGAATGGTGGTCGCAGAAGCCTTGTCCTTCGGCTTGCCGGTGATATGCCTCGACAATAGTGGTCCCGGAGAGTTTATAGACGGCAACTGCGGATTTGCAGTCAGGGAGCAGCCTTATGACGATACAGTACGGGAGCTTGCTGATAAACTGGACATCCTGTATTCTGATGATAAAAAATACAGCCAACTCAGGCAGGGAGCCCGCAGCAGGTTTGAAAAAATCTTCCATTGGGATCGCAGGGGAGAGACGCTCAGGGAAGTTTACCTTAATTTGGGGGCATGAGAATCTTTGCCTTTCACCTTCTCAATGATTTCAGCGGCAGCCCCAAGGTACTCCGACAGCTCTTGCTGGGGTGGGCTGGTCACGGCATCGAGGTACATCTAACCACCACAACCGACAGAGATGGCTTTCTCTCTGATTTGGAAGGCGTTGTCTATCACCCTTTTTGGTACAGTTTTGCGGAAAATAAGGTTCTGAGGCTTCTTTTTCTTTTTGCCAGTCAGACAATGTTGTTTTTCAGAACCCTGTTTCTGATCAGAAAAGATGATATTGTCTATGTAAATACGGTGCTTCCCTTTGGTGCCGGCCTTGCAGGCAAGCTTAGAGGATGCAGGGTAATTTACCATGTCCATGAGACAAGCATAAAACCGGCTGTCCTCAAGAAATTCCTGTTTGGTATAGCCCGAATGGCAGCATCAGAAGCCATTTTTGTTTCAGGGTTTCTGGCAAAGGAAGAAACCGGATTCAGGAAAAGCCACATACTGTACAATGCCCTTCCCGGAGATTTTAACACCAATAGAAATCCAGGTGCAAGGTCAACACCGGAAGGCAATGTCCTGATGGTGTGCTCGCTTAAGTGGTACAAAGGGATGGATGAGTTTCTCCGCCTCGCTGCCGAAAACCCTCACATGCATTTCCGCCTGGTAGTCAATGCGGATAACAGTGATATCGCTGCTTATTTTTCGGGCAGCAGGATGACGCAAAACCTGGAAATTTTTCCGGTGCAAAAGGATGTACGGCCGTTTTACGAATGGGCAGATGTGGTGCTCAATCTGTCACGCCCTGACGGATGGGTAGAAACCTTCGGCCTCACTGCCATCGAAGCCATGTCATATGGTCTTCCGGTTATCGTACCTCCTGTGGGCGGGATTGCTGAGTTGGTGGAGGATGGTGTAAACGGTTTCAAGGCTGATAGCCGCGACATGGTAAATGTGGGCAGGATCCTGGGAGACATCCTCGGTTCACAGGACCTATACAATCACCTCAGCAAGGGAGCCCTTGACAGAGCCGGTGACTTCAGTGAAGGCAAATTTTTGAAAGGTAGCCTGGACATCCTAAGGTTCTGACGGGTACAGGATTTCCAGATGGGAAATCGGATTTCCATAAATTGGAAATTATCTAAAATTATTTTTTTATAAGTGATTGTAAGTCAGCTAATTGTGTTTTGGCATCGTATTTACATTGGTATCAATAAAAATAATAAAGTGGCAACTAACAAACAAAAAGTAGCGATCATAGGCACGGTGGGCCTCCCGGCATGTTACGGTGGTTTTGAGACACTAACGGATCATCTGGTCAAAAATATGTCCGATACCTATGACATGACTGTATACTGTTCTGGCAGCAAATACAGAAAAGAAGAGAGGATGGAGACTTATCACGGGGCGAAGCTTGTTTATCTTCCTTTACAGGCCAATGGTATCCAAAGCATATTGTATGATACCTTGTCAATCCTTCATGCATTGTTTTTTGCGGATGTGTTGCTGATCCTGGGAGTTGCAGGAGCATGGATTCTTCCCTTTGTAAGACTTTTTACCGGAAAGAGAATTATAATATCCATTGACGGCATTGAGTGGAAGAGAGGAAAATGGAGCCGCCCGGCAAAACTATACCTCTGGTGGGCAGAAAAACTGGCCGTCAAATACTCCCACATTGATATATCTGACAATGAATCCATTCAGGACTATACTGCCCAGAGATATGGCAGCCTTAGCCGAATCATAGAATACGGGGCAGACCATGCTCAGCCTGCCGCGATGAGTTCATCACTTAGAGAGCAATACCCATTCCTGCGTAACCCCTACGCCTTTAAAGTTTGCCGAATTGAACCGGAAAACAACATTCACGTCGTTCTTGAGGCATTCAGCCAATTAACCAAACATCAGCTGGTTATCATAGGCAACTGGAAAAACAGTGACTATGGTATCCGGCTGAGAGATGAGTTCAGCATGTTTTCAAACATTCATATGCTTGATCCCATCTATGACCAGCAAAAACTGGACATGATCAGAAGCAATGCCGTGGTGTATGTCCATGGTCACTCAGCCGGTGGTACCAACCCTTCCCTTGTGGAGGCCATGTACCTAGGTTTGCCGGTGATTGCTTATAACGTGTCCTACAACCGCACCACTACAGAAGGCAAAGCCCTGTATTTTTCAGGACACACGGATCTGTATGAGCTGATCAGGACCACAGAATATCCTGAACTTACCCGCATCGGAAAGGTTATGAAGGAGGTCGCACACCGCCGGTATACCTGGTCGCTGATTGCCTCCAAATACAGGCTGTTGGTAGACGAAGCTCTGAGTACCTCCCGCAAATCTGATGTGACCCCTGCCGTAACGAAGGTAGATACGGTGCTTTCTGACTTGCAGATTCAGCACCTAAAGCATCAGAAAATGTTTTTTGAAAAGTAAATAAACCCAACCCGTATGGAAATTTTATTCAATGTCCTATTCTCCGCTTCGCTGATGCTTGCTATTGTGCCTGTATTAATAAAGGGAGCTTTAAAGATAGGCCTCACCGATATGCCCGGTGGCCGTAAACTACACAAGCAGCCTACCCCTCTGGTGGGAGGTATCGCCATAGGGATGACCACTCTCATGTCACTTATGGTACAGCCTTCCGGGTTTGCAACATTTGAGGTTTTTTACACCCTTGTTGCCTGCAGCCTGGTGCTTTTAATTTTGGGTGCACTGGACGACTATATGGAGATCAGGGCTTCACGCAAGCTTCTTGTTCAGGTGATGTGTGCAGTCGTGGTGGTCAGGTCAGGTTTGCATTTGCAATCCCTTTTCGGCATCTTTGGAGTCGAAAATATACCTCTGCCGGTTATGCAGGTGTTAAGCATCGTCATCATTACAGGCGTGGTAAATGCCTACAACCTGATTGATGGTGTTGACGGTCTTAGTGGCATGGTATCACTACTTGCCATGATCGTATTGGGTCTTATTTCCCATCTTACGGGAGCTGACGGCCTTACCTGGTTTTTTACCATGATGTCGGGTGCCATTGTTGCCTTTCTAAAATTTAATCTGGGGCAAAAAAATAAAATCTTCCTTGGAGATGCGGGAAGTTTGTTCCTGGGCTTTATCATTGTTTGCAGCAGTATGGCTTTGCTAAATCACAGTGCATCAAGGGGAGACGATTCCGGCAATACTGTCCTGGTGACACTCATAGGCCTGATGGCGATACCTGTCTTTGATTCGCTGAGGGTTTATATTGAGCGTTACCGCGAAGGAAGGTCTCCTTTTACTGCGGAGAGAAACCATATCCACCACCTGCTGCAGGGTTTCGAGCTTTCACCATTGCGGATCAGCCTGACCATAGTTACCATTTCCATGCTTTTAATTGCCACCGCATTTATATTCCACCATTGGATCGAGGTCACCTGGGTTATATTAGGCATGATGCTCGTGTTCAGGGTTCTGATCTTTGTTCTCAATTCTAACAGGGAGATGATGACCTGGCAACAAAAAATACAGTCTTTTGAAGAATAAGCGATTTTTTACACCGGCCCGCCTTCTTATTGATACCAGCATTCATCATGGAAAAAAGAGTGGCTAATTTGTAATTAAAGCGTCATAATCCACTGATAACCGGCACCATTTACTGATTCTGAAAAAAAAATTGGTACCTTTGACCTCCTTCAATCGTTGACAAATAATGACCAAAGATAAGGCATTTTTAATTTTTATTGTTGAAGATGATCCATGGTATGGACAGCTTCTAAAGTACCATTTGTCTATGAACCCGGACTATGAAGTACAGTTATTTACTACGGGAAAAGATTTTTTGCAGCAGCTCCACCGCCAACCTGATGTGGTATGTGTGGATTATGGTCTGCCAGATGTGCAGGGGGACAAACTGCTCAAGGAAGTCCAGCAATTTAACAATCAGATACCGGTTGTGGTCATTAGTGGCCAGGAAGAGATATCAGTGGCAGTAAACCTTCTTAAGGCTGGTGCCAGAGACTATATCATAAAGGACCCTCATACCAAGGATATGCTGTGGAGGTCTATTATGAATATCCGGGAAAATTCAGGGCTGAAACAGCAGGTAGAAGAACTCCGCGAAGAGCTGGAAAAAAAGTATGATTTTGAAAAATCCATTATAGGCACTAGTGAATCAATCAGGGGCACTTTTAGACTGCTTGAAAAGGCCATTTCGTCCAATATCAACGTATCAATCACTGGTGAAACAGGTACGGGCAAAGAGCTTGTGGCAAAGGCTATTCACTACAACAGTGACCGCAAGAAAAAACCATTTGTAGCGGTAAATATGGCAGCTATTCCCAGGGAACTGGTAGAAAGCGAGCTTTTTGGCCATGAAAAAGGTGCCTTTACCGGAGCCATCACCCAAAAGACGGGCAAATTTGAAGAAGCCAATGGCGGCACATTGTTTCTAGACGAAATCGGTGAGCTTGACCTCAACATACAGAGCAAGATACTCAGGGCCATCCAGGAAAGAGAGGTCACACGGGTAGGTGGAAATCAGGGAATCAAAGTTGATATCCGCTTGATAACGGCTACCCACAAGAATCTGGCCGAAGAGGTCAAGAAGGGTAATTTTCGCGAAGACCTTTATTTCAGGATTATAGGATTGCCTGTAGAACTACCCCCTCTCAGGTACAGAGACAAGGATATCCTGATCCTGGCAAAACACTTCATAGATCTGTTTGCAAAAGACAATAAATTGAAAACACCCGGCTTGAGTAATGAAGCTAAAAATAAGCTGATGAAATACAATTTTCCCGGCAATGTCCGGGAGCTTAAGGCGGTCATCGATCTGGCTTGTGTCATGTGTGACGGCAAAGAAATCCAGGCTGATGACATAACCTTCCACAGCCTCAAGGCTGGTGACGGGGATTTTACCCTTACAGAAAAGTCACTTCGTGAATATACGGCCGATATTATCACCTTCTTTCTTAAAAAATACAATAATGATGTGCTGGAGGTGGCACGAAAACTTGATATAGGTAAATCCACCATTTATAATATGCTTAAATCAGGCGAAATCAAGTCTACCTGATTAAGTGATAAATTCAAGTTCTTTTTTTAAATTACAGAAATCATCTATAAAACTTTTTCTTAAACCCCAAATCATTTAATTTTCATATGAAAGTTCACAAATTTCAGATTTTAAAAGGTGAGCCGCTGCCCTTGATTTCGGTTTCTGAAGCAGATCTTGTACTGGCATTCGGAAGTAAGGAGTTGCTCTCTAATCATTCGATAATTGACCTTATCAGCACAGCCTATCCAAAAGCTGTCAGGGTGTACTGTTCGTCAGCAGGCGAGATTCATGGAACCGAGGTCTTTGATGATACCGTGACTGTGACAGCAATGAAGTTTGAAAAGACTCCACTAAGGGCAAATAATCTGTCAATCCAGGACTATCCGGACAGCTTTGCTGCAGGTGCCGGATTGGTAAAACCACTTATAGCCAGTGATTTGAGACATATCCTGGTGTTTTCGGACGGGGCGATGGTAAACGGTAGTGAACTGGTACGGGGTATGCTTAGTGTCGTTCCTGAGGGAGTCACTGTAGCCGGTGGTCTTGCCGGTGACGCAGCAAGGTTTGAAAGTACACTCACAGGACTGAATACCTACCCATCCCATGGCCAGATCATAGCTGTCGGCTTCTATGGAGATCATATTAAAATGTCTCATGGATCCTATGGAGGTTGGGATTCTTTCGGGCTTGAAAAAACAGTCACACGGTCCAGGGCAAATGTGCTCTTTGAGATAGATGGTCAGAATGTCCTGGAATCCTACAAGAATTACCTGGGAAAATATGCCAACGAGCTACCTGGGTCAGCACTTCTTTTTCCACTTTCGGTCAGGCTTAATGATGGAGGTGATGTTTTGGTGCGTACCATTCTGTCTATCAATGAAGAGGACCAAAGTATGATTTTTGCGGGAGATATCCCGGAGGGAAGCAAGGTCAGGTTTATGAAGGCCAATTTTGACCGTCTCATCGATGCAGCAAGTCTGGCTGCAAAAACATCGCTGACTGCCCTACAGGAAATGAGTCCAAAGGTGGCCATCCTGATCAGTTGTGTGGGCCGCAAGCTTATTCTAGGTTCAAGGATTGATGAAGAAGTAGAGGCGGTAAGAGAAATTCTTGGGCAAGGGACCCTCATCACTGGTTTTTATTCATATGGCGAAATTTCTCCGGTCAATGAGTCGACAAAATGTGAGCTCCATAACCAGACCATGACCATCACCTGCTTTGAGGAAATCTGATTATTAACACAAACCCCCGAGATATAAAATGTACCATAAGTTACTCCAAAGGCAGATCGATAAATACAAGGCAAGCTTGCCCGATGACTCACCCGGATTCAGGAAGTTTTTGGATAATATCAATAACTCATATCTTGCTTTTGAAAGGGATAAGGAGTTGTCAGATCACGCATTTAATATCAGCGAAAAGGAGTTTGATAAAGTAAACCGCGACCTTCTCCAGCAATCAGAAATAAGGGATAAGGCGATAGAAAAACTAAGGGAAGTGGTGGCCAGTTTTGGTCAGGGAGTGGATGCATATACCAGTCAAGGTAAAGACGACATTATCCTCATCTCCGATTTTATCCGCGACCAGGTAGCTAAAAACCAAAGGACAGAAACCTCACTACTGCATACAAACAATCTACTTAAGACGCTTCTGGCCAATCTCCAATCCGGCATCTTGGTAGAGGATCAAAACAGGAAAATACTGTTTACAAACAAAACCTTTTGTGAGCTTATGATGATGCCGGACAGTCCGGACAAACTCATTGGAACAGATTGCTCTGATTCTGCTGAGCACTGTAAAAGTCTGTTTAAAGACCCAGGCGGATTTGTAATAGGAGTGGACACTTTGCTCAGTAATAAGAAGCCGGTGTTCAGGGAGAGACTGGAACTTGCCAATGGTTGTCTGTACGAGCGGGATTTTATTCCGATTATCGTAGACAATAAGTACATGGGCCATCTGTGGCAATACGTTGATGTCACCGAAAGGGAAAAAAACCTTGCAACATTGAGCCAGAGAGAGGAGATGAACAGGCTTATCATGAACTCAGCCCTTGACGCCATCGTGATCATCGATGAGTATGGAAGTGTGATTTCATGGAATCCTGCTGCGGAAAAAATATTTGGCCATAAGAAGGATTCGGTCATTGGAAAAAACATGGGCGAGATCATCGTGCCTCAAAATTTGCGGGCCAGCCATGATGCAGGTATGGAAAGGTTCAGGCTGTCAGGCCAAAGCAGGATCCTGAACCAGGTGCTTGAACTTCCGGCAATCAACAAGGATGGTAAGGAATTTCCCATTGAGATTTCTGTAATATGCTTTGAGCAGGAAAATAAAAATTATTACTGCGGATTTATTAAGGATATTTCAGAAAGAAAGTCAAACGAGATCCGTATCAGAAAACAGGAGGAAAAATACCGTAATATCATCGCCAATATGAACCTGGGACTGATAGAAGTTTTGCCTGATGAGACCATTGTGTTTGCCAACCAGAGTTTTGCTGAAATATCAGGCTATGCGGTGGAAGAGCTCGTCGGCAAGAAGACAAGCCTGTTTGTTCCGGGTGACTCTGTCCATCCTACCCTGGAGGAAAAACTTAAACTAAGACTAAAAGGCGAGACTGACTCCTATGAGCTGCAGGTGAAAAACAAGCAGGGAGAACCCCGGTGGTGGTATATTGCCGGAGCACCCAACTATAATGATAAAAATGAACTTATAGGTACCATCGGCGTACACCTGGACATTACCAACCAAAAGAAACTCGAACAGGAACTCAAGGTAGCTAAAACCCTCGCAGAAGAAGCTTCAAGAGCAAAAGAAATCTTCCTGGCCAACATGAGCCATGAGATCCGGACGCCGCTCAATGCCATAATAGGTATGATCAGGGAACTGGGAAGGGAACACCTTACCCCTCAGCAGCAACTCTATCTTTCACACAGCGAGACAGCAGCAAGACATCTGCTCAATATCCTCAATAACGTGCTGGATATATCCAAGATAGAAGCCGGTGAATTTGAGCTGGATGTTAAGGAGTTTAGCCTTTCGTCGCTTATCAGCAATGTAAAAAGCATACTGCAGAGTAAAGTCCAGGAAAAAGGACTCAAATTTAATGTCCTGATCTCCCATGATCTATCTCCCTGCCACTTGGGTGACAGCACCAGGATCAGGCAAATTCTCATCAACCTGATAGGGAATGCCATTAAATTTACAGATGAAGGCAAGATTTCACTAATTGTTGATGTCGTTGAAGAGTCAAACCATTCCCAAGTGATTAAATTCATAATATCTGATACTGGTGTGGGTATGAGCAAAGAATTCCTTGGCAAACTGTTCAGCAA
>JAGVTV010000075.1 GCA_019136675.1 Bacteroidota bacterium | reverse complement strand
GAAAGCGAATTGCTGGACATTGAATCCAAAATCAAGGCCCCCAGGACCAATGAATACGGCCGTGCTGACAGAGCCGCCGTCTGGATGCTTTTGGCAAAACTGTATCTGAATGCAGAAGTTTATACCGGACAGAAGAAATACACTGAATGTCTGGCTGCCTGCGAAAAAATCATCAATGCAGGTTATACCCTTGAACCCAAGTATGCTAACTTGTTTCTGGCTGACAACCATAAGTCCAAGGAGATCATCTTTCCGGTGACCTTTGACGGAATCAACACCAGAACCTGGGGCGGCATGACTTTTATAATCCGGGCTGGTATAGGTGGGGCCATTAATCCTTTGGAATCAGGTGTATCAAGCGGATGGGGAGGATCCAGGGCCACAAGACAGCTTATTGAGAAGTTTCCCGCAGACCTTACGGGCATCATTTCTGACTTTAATCCTGGCAAAAATTATCCAAAGATTTATATCCCGGGCTCATTCCAGAGCACTCCTTTTAACGGAGGTGATACCAAAAATGCCCTTACCTCCAGCAAGAGCAATAAAATCTATGAGGGTTACAGGTATTTTGATGCGGCTTCCACAGAATTTGTCGTGCTGCGAAATCCGAGCTCCACACTCAGCGGCAAACTCGGAGACAATGAGGGTGATGGCAAACTGGAAACAAACGGTGCCAATATCAAGGTTAACGGCCCGGGCCTGTATTACATCAAGGTAGACCTCAACAACAATACTTATTCGCTGGAAAAACAAACCTGGAGCGTTGTGGGCGATGCAACGGCAGGCGGATGGAATACAGATATACCATTAACCTGGAATGCTGAGTTGGGGTATCTTGTAGCAAAACTGGACCTTAATGCCGGAAAAATAAAGTTCAGAGCCAATAACGACTGGGCTATTAATCTGGGAGATACCGGTGCGGACGGCACACTGGAAGCAGGAGGAAATGACATACAGATCAACAAGTCTGGCGGTTATGAGATCAGACTGGATCTGGACAATCCTGACTATACATATCAGCTCAGGCTGACAAGCTTTGATCAGAGGGGTATCTTTGGCACAAAGGGACAAAAACTTGATATTGAGACACGAGAGGATATTGCTACGTTTACCAATGGATATGCGGTCCTTAAATTTAAAAATATCACTTCTGATGGCAAGACTGGTTCTAATGTAGACTTCCCGGACACTGATTTCCCGATGTTCCGTCTGGCAGATGCCTATCTGATGGCTGCTGAAGCCATACTGCGGGGTGCATCCGGAGCTTCCAAGTCAAAAGCCGTAGAGTATGTCAACACCGTCAGAACCCGTGCTTTTACAGGTACTGCAGGCAATATTACCGAAAACGAACTCACTCTGGATTTTATGCTGGATGAAAGAGCAAGGGAACTTTACTGGGAATGCCACAGGAGGACTGACCTTGTGAGGTTTAACAAATTTACGACAGGCTCTTATCTGTGGGCATGGAAAGGTGGGGTAAGCCAGGGACAGGCGGTGGATCCAAAATATAATATTTACCCGATACCATCAGCTGATATATCCGCCAATCCCAAACTAACCCAAAATCCAGGGTATTGATATTGACGGTTTGTGTAAGTTAAAGATTGAATAAACACATTTAATGGCGGTACATTTGGACCGCCATTAAATTTTAATATTATCTGGGATGCTTATATTTTTAGTCGGAATGATGGGAAGTGGCAAGACAACGACCGGCAAGTTGCTGGCTGAAGAGTTGGGTTTGCCATTTTTCGACACGGATGAGATAATATGCAGCATCGCCGGAATGCCTGTGCACGGTATATTTTCAGCCATGGGCGAAAAGTATTTTCGGGACTTGGAACATGAAGTCATTGAAAACTGGAAACTGGCTCATGGTGTGATAGCAACAGGCGGCGGACTTCCATGTCATGATGGCCTGATGGATCTGCTCAATGAAAAGGGCAGGACAGTATATCTGCAATGTCCGGAAGATGTGATTTTTGAAAGGATAGGAAATGACCCGGAGCGGCCATTGATTGCCGGGCTTTCTGCTCAGGAAGCCAGACAAAAGATGGAAACATTAACCAGGCAGAGAGAGCCTTTTTACTGCCAGGCGAGTATTATGGTGAACGCAACACAACTACCCGAAAAACTGGTCAGCAATATCATCAGAGAACTGTATTCTTGACCATATTATTGGCTCGGTTAATTGCAACAAAGCAGGAAATTTGGGTATTTTCCTGTGTTTGTCTTCCGACAATTCCGTTTTTGTAATTTATTTTGAAATAAAACACTAATTTTATTCAAAATTACACATCAATGAAACCTTAAATTTGTTTAAGTTATATTTAGATGAATTTTTGTTGTGGTATCACAGCTAAAATGACTTTTGATGATTTATTAACCCTATTTAAAATTAATTTTTATGAGCAAATTTGAAGAAAAAGTTCAATTGTACAAGCAGTCATCAGACGAGCTTGGGTTAGGACTGAGTGAAAGCCTGATCAGGTCAGTTACCAAAGGCCTTGGACCGTCTATTTATCAGGAGGATTCCTCTAAAGTATCAGGTTCTGATAAAGATGAACTGACCCGTGTTAAGACCAATTTTCTTGTCAAGAAACTGGGTCTGAAGGACGGTCCTGAGTTAGATGCCGCCGTCGCAGAAGCTGTAGAAAAGATGGGGCAGTCAAACAGAAATAAGTACAGGGCTCTGGTTTATGCCCTTCTCGTCAAGAAATTTAAAAAGGAAAGCATTTACTCCTGATAAAATGTAAAAGAGGCGGCCGGAATTTAATCAGGTCGCCTCTTTTTATAATCAATAATATGGTTGTGGACGAAATTAATTTTTGCCCCTGCTTTTGTTAATTACCTTCAACGGGTCTCCTTTTTCAAAGTCCATTCCCATCTTGGCCAGCTCTTCAAAAATAATATTACCGGAAAGGATAAAATAGGCATTCATCTCGGCTGAGTTGACATTTGCATAAATTTTATTGAGGTACTACCCGGATTCTACCGCAAACATTTTTACGTTCTGTCCTTTATCTCTGACATCAACAAGCAGATCAAATTTGTCTCTGTTAAGTACAGATTCGATTTTGCTCTTGTCTTCAGCAGAAATGTCTTCATTGTTTTTAAAAATCAGGACATCCACGCTTTCTACGGTGCTTTTTATCTCGTCTTTTGAGCCAGCAAACATTTTGAGCACCTCACCGGTAAGATTCATGTTTACGACGCCTTCATCGTTTTTGTATTTTCTGAATATCTGGTCAATATTCTTCTGGCCCATAACCGGCATAACGAGGCTTATGCCTAAAAATAAAAGGATAAGGTGTTTCATTTTTTTAATTTTTAAGTAATGTGTTAAAACCTGATGAAGAAACGTTTTGCGTAAGTTTGTCCAATGAAATGGAAGCCAGGTCCTCGGGGGTCCACCTGGTTTTGATGTGTATCAGTGACATTTCACCACCTTCGTTGCTGAATAAGACAAGGTTCTTGATTTGGTTACCTTGTTGTCTTACAAACAGATTAAAATGCTGGTCTTCATCCCTGACTCTGACATACTCTTCAAAACCATCCTCTCGAAGTGACTTTATAAAACGTGCGGGCATTTTGTCAGAGGTTTCCCGATGTCCGACCTTTGCTTTTGCAATTCTTATGTGCCTGACCTTCCGTATCAGTTCAGCAATTCCGGATTCCCTTAACTCGTCATCATGTTTTGCGGCAAACGATGATCCCAACCTCACCAGCCAGCCGGGTATGGAAATGCCCTCGTAGGAATCAGCCTCCTTCAGTTGACTGACAATTGATCTGACGGATTTTTGACCAGTGGCTTGTCCGGCATTCAGCAAAAAAATGGAAAGTAAACAAAGATTAACAATTGATCTCATGGGTGTCAGGATTTTGGGTGGAGGGTCAGTTTTTCTTGTTTACCTTCTCCAGATGTTCGGCACCGTCGATATCCAGCTTTTTAGCAAGGCGTGAAATTTTATTCAGGTCGATGTTGCCTACGAAGCTCATCAGGACGAATTCGTCTTTGCCGCCTACCAGCAGCAGTAGTTCGTTGATGGTGCCGTTGGTTTCTTTGGTGACAAACCTCACATTTGAGTCTTTATCCCTGACTGTCACAAGCTCCTCATATTCTTTGATGTTGAGCCTTTTATTTGCTTCCTTGTAGATCTTGTCTGGAGTGACATTGGTCTTGAGGATGCGGAGCCCTTTAAGGTCTTTTACTATGGCAGCCAGTTCCTTGTCTTCAGTACCATCGGTCACCTTGCTGACCATCTGGAACATCTTGGGAGCTACATAGACTACACTGAAGTTCTGGTCTTCCTGGTAGTCTTTAAAGAACTTTTCAATGGCATCTACCTGAGCTGAGGCAGTGAAACTTATTAATAATGCAATCGCTAATGAAAAAATATTTTTCATGACTATGAATTAATTTAAATGGTTACAAAATAATTTATTTGAAGATGGCTGCCTTGTTAAGTGCACCCATGTTTTCTTTTACATGTTCCTGGCTTTGCCTGAATTTTGTGGATACCATGGCCAGGGCTTCTTTTGTGATACGCATGGCTTCCTCGGGATCTTCTACCTCATACACTCCGGCTGTTTTTGCCGCAGGTGCCTCATATTCGGCAGTCAGATTTCTCACCACATAAATTGAACCCAGTAACAGAGCAAACACCGCAGCTGCTGCATATATTGCCTTCCTCAATCCAATACTTATGATTTTTGTTTCCTTTGACTCGGGCCGTGAAAAAGCAGTATCGTATTTAACGGATCTCTGAACCTCAAGATAACTAAACAGGTCGGCATAGGCAAGATGGTCCTCGCTAATGGCATCTCCGGCAAAATAATCTCTCAACTTTTTCTCATCCTCAAGAGAGGTTTCGCCTTCCCAGTAAGCAGCAAGAAGCCTGTCTGCCTCTTTTGCTCTTGAATCAGGCATGTTGTACCTGACACTTGCCTGCTGATCCAGCCAGCCAAAATATCCGGCATATTCAAGATGATTTTGGGTTACTTCGCCTGACCGGAAGTATACTTTGAGGGCATTTTCCTCTTCCAGGGATGTTTCGCCTTCCCAAAATCTCTCAAGGATGTCATCCAGGTTATGCTTCATATTTTTTAAAATTCCTTTTTAACAATTCGTCCTTCAGGGTTTTTCTGGCCCTGTGCAGACTCACCTTAACAAAATCCAGGGTCGACTCCGTCATATCTGCTATCTCCTGATAAGTATATCCTTCCACGTCCCTGAGATGAAGGATCATACGCTGCTTTTCGGGAAGCTGATTTACCAGGGCCATTATGCTGCCAAATCTCTCGGCATCCTCCAGCTTCTTGTCCTGGGTATCGTCAGAATCACGCAGATGGTGAAAATCGCTGATATCCTGGGAGGCTTCCCTGCGGTTTCTGGTTTTGTCGATCGCCATATTGCGGGTCACGGTCATGCACCAGGCTTCCTTGTTTTCGATTTCATTATACTGGTCGATACGGTTCCAGATCTTGATTAAAAGCTCCTGCATAATATCCTCCGCGTCATATGTATTGCCCACTATATTGAGGGCAAAACGATACAATTTGTCTTTGAAGGGCAGGTCAAGGGCTTTCATTTTCTCTTGGTCCATATTCTGTGGGATGACGCTAAGTGATCAATATTTGTTACAAATTTCTCTTTTTTTTTGAATTAAGCCACTTCAGCCATCATTTTGTTGCCATAGAATGCGTTACTATCAGTGACATTCATATAATGGTTAAAGAATAAGGGTTAGCTTTGTACTGCCTGAATTCAAATTAAAATTCATCAGACCTTGGGCATCATCCAGAGACAAAGCATCAAATATACCATTGTAAACTTCGTTGGGACTTTTATTGGTTTCCTAAGTGTGGTGCTGATCTATCCCCTGGACAGAGAACTGTATGGATATTTTCAGTCACTTCATAGCTTTGCGACCCTGTTGGTGCCTTTTTTAGGATGGGGTATACATGGTGCAGTGGTTAAGTTTTATCCGGATTTTGTCCAAAGAGGGAAGGCATCAGGTTTTCTTTCGTTTACTCTTATAATTGCAACTTTATGTGCCGCAGCCTCCCTCATTATACTTTCCGGCATATATATGATAGCCAGGCCTCTGATGTACAGACTTTTTGACAATTTCCAGTTTGTGGAGGCCAACAAATCCGGAATCATCGTACTAGGCGTTATTTTACTTTATTCTTCCATTTTTCTTTTTCATGCCTCTGCCAGATACAGGATTGTCATTCCGGACCTGATAAATAATGTGGGCCTAAAGATTTTCCTGCCTTTCTTAATTCTGGCTGTATATCTTGGAATAGTTTCAAAAGGTGTGTTCGTGCCCATTATCCTGATTTACTTTTTTATTGTAAGTATAGCTCTGCTGGTTTACCTTTTGCGGCTCGACACTCATGATTGGAAACCGGGTGTGATGGCATCCGGCAGAGGAAAATTCCGGGAGCTCATTGGCTTTATGTTCTTTTCTGTTTTAAATGGCCTTGGTGCGGGTCTGGCTCTGAGGATAGATACTGTAATGGTCAGTGCCATGATAAGCGTGGAGGCAGTCACTATTTATGCTATAATCATGACTATTTCCAATGTCATGGAGATCCCTAACAAAGCCATTAATCAGATCGCCGGCCCCGTGATCTCAGCCAGCTGGCAAAACGGCAATCGGGAAAACATCAATGAAGTGTACCGTAAATCATCACTTTACGGTCTCCTGGCGGGTATGTGGCTTTTTCTGGTCCTGTATTTTATTTGGCCGGATATCCTGGCACTGATGCCAGGCAAGCTAAACGTTGACCTCAATACAGTGCTGCTTATTTTTACTTTTTTGGGCATGGCCAGAATCATCGACCTTATGACTGGTGTAAATTCGGTAATCATCTCCTATTCGGATGAATACAGGTTTCATATGTATTTCCTTCTTGTCCTTGGCTTCACCAATGTGATGCTCAATTATTTTTTACTGAAGTCCATGGGCCTGCCGGGGGCTGCTCTGGCAACACTGCTGTCATATTTTGTGTTCAATCTCCTTAAATATGTTTTTGTCAGATCAAGGTTCAGAATGACCCTTGTTTGGACCCATGTATGGCAAGCTTTGGTCTGTTTCATTCTTGTTTTTGCAGCCTTATATTTTATCAGACCCCCTTTTGCCGCATTTATCAATATCATTATAAAAGGGACTCTATCCACTTCTTTGTTTCTGGCTGCAGTATGGTGGCTAAATCCCGGAGGGGAGGCCAGAAAAACTATTCAGGAATCATATCACAGTCTTACAGCTTTTTTGCCAAAGGCTATTAGAAAAAGATAATATGCGTAAACTGTGATCTGGCTTTTTGCAAAATTTGGCATGATAGGTTACAGGATCCTTCATAATGGAGTACCTTTGCAGCCAAGCCGTTAATAATGGACAGCAACAATCTCAGATATGACAAGCGGGGTGTGTCTGCCACCAAGGATGAAGTGCATGCCGCTATAAAGCATCTCGACAAGGGACTATTTCCCAATGCATTTTGCAAGGTTATCCCTGACATCTCCGGCGGAGATCCTGCATACTGCAATATTATGCATGCCGATACTGCCGGCTCCAAGACCAGCCTTGCCTATCTGTACTGGAAAGAAACCGGTGATCTGTCCGTTTGGAAAGGAATAGCGGAGGATGCCATGGTCATGAATCTGGATGATATGGCGTGTATCGGCTGTCTTGACAATATTGTGCTTTCGTCTACAATAGGCCGCAATAAAAGTCTTATCCCGGGCGAGGTGATTTCCGTAATCATCAGCCATACGCAGGCTTTTCTTGAAAAAATGGAGAAACATGGTATTTCAATAGTATCAGCCGGAGGCGAAACCGCAGACGTAGGTGACATAGTGCGGACCATTGACGTAGGTTACACTGCTTTTGCCCGGATGAAAAGAAGCGATGTTGTGGACATTAACATCAGACCGGGCGACCTTATTGTCGGGTTTAGTTCCAGCGGCAGGTCGGTATATGAAGATGCCTATAATGGTGGCATGGGGAGCAATGGACTCACCTCTGCCCGTCACGATGTCTTTTCCCACCACTATGCCACGAGATATCCCGAATCTTATAGCCCGGAGATCCCGGAATCTGTGGTCTATTGCGGTACCCGCAATCTGACCGACGAAGTAAAGATAAATAATGATTCTATCACCGTGGGCAAGCTAGTGCTCTCGCCAACGAGGACCTACATGCCTGTTCTGAGACCAGTGATTGACCGTTTCAGAAAAAATATCCATGGCATCATACACTGTTCGGGTGGAGGTCAGACCAAGGTGTCAAAATTCATGCCGCCGGACGTCTGCATTGTAAAGGACAATCTATTTGAGATACCACCTCTTTTTACCCTGATACAGGAAGAATCCGGCCTAGGCATGCGGGAAATGTTTCAGGTATTTAATATGGGGCACAGGCTGGAGATCTATCTTCCTGACAGGTCAGCTGCCGAAGAAATTATCTCGGTGTCACATTCGTTTGGAGTTGACGCAAAAATCATTGGTGAGGTAAGACCTGCGGAAACAGCCGCCATCGAGATCCGCCACGAGGGTAAATCAGTGACCTATTCTTTTTGATTACCAGGAAGTTTTAAGCTTCGATACTTCACGGTGCCTTTTTATACCCAGTGAGATAAGTCGGTCAAGCAGATCAGGGTAGGGCAATCCGGATGCTTCCCAAAGTTTTGGATACATACTTATGCTGGTAAATCCGGGCATGGTGTTTATTTCGTTAAGAATAAATGTATTGTCTTCGCGGAGAAAGAAGTCTACCCTCGATAGTCCCTCAGCCCCGATACACTGATAGGCTTTGACGGCAGTTTTCCTAAGCTTGCTGCTCACATCCGGCCTGATATTGGCCGGGATCATCAGTTTTGCTCCTGAGCTTGATATGTATTTGGCATCATAGCTGTAAAATTTTTCAGTCGGAATGATGCCTCCAATGACCGATGGCCTTGGGTTTTCATTGCCCAGGACGGCACATTCGACCTCTATGCCTTTGATGGCTTCCTCTACCAGCAATTTTCTGTCAAATTTGAAAGCGTCAGTAACTGCAGCCTCAAATTCTGCCTGATTTTCGACCTTGTGCACACCTACGGAGGATCCTGCATTTGCAGGTTTTACAAACAGTGTTTTGCCAAGTTTATGGGACAATGTAGCATAGGTCATCCTGGACTTGTTGGCAACTGTGATGACTTCAAAGTCAGCAACCGGAATACCGGCATCCCTCCATAGTCTTTTGGCAATATCCTTGTCCATGCCTATGGCTGAGGCCATCAGGTCTGCCCCCACAAAGGCCAGCTCGAGGCTCCTGAACAGTCCCTGTATTATACCGTCCTCGCCGTACGCCCCGTGGAGCACCGGAAAAGCTATATCAATAAACTTTATCTTTTTTTGTGTTGCCTTATCATGCAGCCATACCTTTTTACCGGCCTTTTCCAGAAAGACTTTAACGGCTGACGGCTTAAGCGATATGTGTCTGGTGTCGTCAGGGTGGTCAATAAATGATGGAGTGTCCTGGAGGTGCCAGGTGCCCTCCTTGTCGATGCCTATGACTGTTATGTCATACTTTGACTTATCAAGCGAATTGACGACACTAAGGCCTGATCTGAGCGAAATGGCATGCTCGGGAGACTTTCCGCCGATGATGACTGCCAGGTTTTTTTTTGACATGGTTACCGGAGATTATTTCTGATGATTCAAATTTCATTACGGAGCCAAAGATAATCAGATAGGTTAATATTAATAAATTAAAATTAAAATTTATATTTATAAAATTGAATGTAAATATTTTACCTATATATAAAAAGTTATATTTATATTTACACCCTGAAATTTATCTAATTAAAAATGTGACAGTAATATGGCCAGAATTCTGATAGTGGACGATGACAAAAGCATCAGAAAAACGCTCAGGGATATCCTGGAGTTTGAAAAGTACACAGTTGACGAAGCTGCTGACGGCTTGGAGGCCATCGTTAAGCTTAAGCAGGCGTCATTTGACGTAATCATCCTGGATGTAAAAATGCCCCGGATGGATGGAATGGAAGCTATCGAAAAGATCCAAAACCTGTGTCCGGATACTCCTGTAGTTATGATCTCAGGACACGGGAATATAGACACAGCCGTTGAAGCCGTAAAGAAAGGAGCGTTTGATTTTATCCAAAAGCCACCTGATCTGAACAGACTGCTCATTACATTGCGTAATGCCCTGGACAAATCCACTCTGATTACCGAAAAGAAGGTATTGCAAAAGAAGGTAAGCAACTCCAGGGTCCAGGAAATCATTGGCAAAAGTGAAGGAATAGCATTGGTCAAATCTACTATCGAGAAAGTAGCCCCCACGGACGCCAGAGTACTCGTCACCGGCCAGAATGGTACCGGAAAGGAACTCGTGGCCAGGTGGATCCATCAACTCAGCAAACGCAAGGAGTATCCTATCGTTGAAGTAAATTGTGCAGCCATACCCTCTGAACTCATTGAAAGTGAGTTGTTTGGGCACGAAAAGGGATCCTTTACTTCAGCCATAAAACAGAGACTGGGTAAATTTGAGCAAGCCCACGGTGGTACGCTTTTTCTCGATGAGATCGGGGATATGAGCCTCTCAGCCCAGGCTAAGGTCCTCAGGGCCTTGCAGGAAAACAAAATCACCCGGGTCGGCGGCGAAAAGGACATTACCGTAGATGTGAGGGTTATTGCGGCTACCAACAAGGATCTAAGGGCGGAGATTGCCAAGGGTAATTTCAGAGAAGACCTCTATCACAGACTGGCAGTCATTATCGTAAAGGTGCCATCCCTCAATGAGCGATCAGATGATATCCCTGACCTTGTGCAGCATTTTATAACCCAGGTTTGTGAGGAATACAATACACCTGCTAAAAAAATTGAGCCAACCGCCGTCAAATTGCTTCAAAAAGTAAACTGGACCGGCAATATCAGAGAACTCCGTAATGTTGTAGAGCGATTGATCATCCTTTCCGGGACGACAATAACGGCTGCTGATGTGGAGCTCTTTGTACAGAGCCCGTCCACTTCCACTGACAATCTTCAGCCATTGTTTGACAAATTCCAGGATTATCCGGCCCTGAACAAATACATGAAGGAAGAATTTGAAAAGTATAAGACCGAACTGGTCTGATCTTATTGATTCCGTTAAACATATTTTAGCCTGTGGTGATAGTGTTCACCCGGGCTTTTTTAATAAAAAAGTAAGTTGTAAAAAATGAGTGACGAAGAAATACAGGCTGATGGCCAAATACACAGGGAGATGAAAAAGTGGGGCGAGATAAAGGGAGAGAATTCCTGGACTATGTTTAAGGTAATCGCTGAGCTGGTAGATGGTTTTGAGATACTGAACAAACTGAGTCCTTGTGTATCTATTTTTGGTTCTGCCCGTACAAAACCTGAAAATCCGTACTACCAACTGGCCACAGAGATAGCGGCAAAGTGTACCGAAGAAGGTTTTGGTGTTATTACCGGAGGTGGTCCCGGGATCATGGAGGCGGCCAATAAAGGTGCATATCTTCAGGGTGGCCTTTCGGTGGGATTGAATATTGACTTGCCATTTGAGCAGTTTAACAATCCATATATTGACCCCAGTAAAATCCTTCATCACAGGTATTTTTTTGTCCGTAAAGTGATGTTTGTTAAATACGCTCAGGCATTTATCGTTTGTCCCGGCGGTTTCGGAA
>JAGVTV010000028.1 GCA_019136675.1 Bacteroidota bacterium | reverse complement strand
GCAACTCTTCAAAATAAAAGTGATGCAGACACAAAAAGGAACAATGTTGTCAACCATAAAATTCCAATGCATTGCAATAGGAAGTTATGTGGTTACAAATGGGCGAAAACGAATATTAAAACTAGCAGCCCAAGGTAAACAAAAGCATTTTCTGCAGCATTTTTTCTCAAATATTGAGGTCTTAAAGCCTCCGTTTCAATTTTCTAATGCATAAAGTGGGTTTATTTATTATAATTAAATCATCAAACGTGATTGTACAATTTTAAATGCTATATTTTTATCCATTTTTTAGTAATTCTATAGCCAGATTTATATATAAAATGTATAAAGTAAAAACCTGCATTTAATTTTTCCACATTTATCAATAATAAGTGATTACTGTTAATATTAGCATTGCGTAAAATTTGGCCTTGAGAGTTGCTTACTGCATACGACTCAGGTAGGTCTACATCCTTAGAAAATTGAATCGTTAATGATGTAGATGTTGGGTTGGGATATAAATTGATTTGTGAACCCGTCGATGTTTCTGAAATACCAGAGAGTAGGCATTGGTTACTTAAGGCATGTTTGTATTTTAATGTGCTTCTATCATAGTAGCATGTGAGTGTTCTTCTATTTTTGCCTTTTAAGTCATCTTGATAAAAGAATCCAAAGTCTAGCGCACCTATACCTTCTACCCATGTCATCTCCCCAAATTTTGCATGCAATTCAGGATCATCAAATCGCAAGAATAATCTTTTCCTGGTATACCCATTCAAAAGCAAAACAGAATCCACACTTACTACCTTAGCCGTACCCAATCCTTCAGGTAATCTAAAGACGTCATTAACTTTTAATGTAAAATCATACAAAGGCTCATCATATCGCCATTTTACAATTAACGTGACAGAATCGACTTTTGCACAGTAAATGCGTCCTTTTTCTATCCACCTCACGGCCCTTTTATCTTTTACTATCCTACCATCAGTGGATTGATAATTAACATATCGAAATGAATAATTTCCTTTATCTATAATAAACAGTACTGTGTCATGGCCAAATGTCATTAATTCATGACTACTCTGGCTATCAGAATCTATATTATGGTAGTAAAATTCCTTATGTGTCATATTAGGTTGATCGTAGATGGGTACATCCGTAATCGGGCTTTTTGCAATGATGTCGTTACAAAAATTATCATTGTAACAGCCTAAAGAATCGACCTTGGTCAGCCAGCCGTAATCATCATATGGCTCGTACCTCAATTGTGCCAATCTTCCTGTAAATACTATTCCATTTTTAGTTGTTTCTAAACCTTGTCCCGAGGTATAATAACATTGATTTGCCCCATCCATATCCTTTAGCCCATTGCCCATATAGTGTCTGTATGCTCTGGACCATAGTTTTTTGCCATTCAGCCTGTATTTGCTTAAATAGCCGTAAGTGGCTGCAGAAGCAGTAGAGTCTCTTACACTATATATTGATCCATAAACAAATAATTCATTATCGCGAACCAAAAGCCCTGGGCCACTAAGATCATTAAAGCTTGATATTTCGATCGGAATTTGGATTGTTATCTTTCGATCCAATAAGCCTGTTGAATCAACCGTCACAATATCATAATATCTTCCTGGATATACATATGGAACAGGGTCTCTTAGCTTGTGAAAATATATTAAATTATCTGAGTCTATTACACATTGAGGGGTTTGCCTAACATATACAATGTCCTTATCCTCCCATTTCCAAAGTTCTTTTTTTTGACCTGCATCATACTTAATAAACCCCTGCTTTCCATTAGCCCAAACACTAAAATTTGGGTTATGGTATTGCCTTGAGTACATAGCAAGAACATTATTATCATTGTCCTTAGTAAGACTTATGTTATTGATATGACCAAAGTTATTTTCATCGTTAATGAAATCTATTTTTGAGAATCCAGTTAATTCATCAAACCAGATAATATAAGGAATCCAATATTGATGATTATATTTATAACCCATATATACACTTCCTGCAATGATTATTTGATCTCCAATTTTGACTATAGAATTTGGGTAAGGAATTAATTCGCTAATAATTTCAAAGTAGAAAGTGTCAAGAATTTCTAAATTTATATCCAATTTAAATACACTAGGAGTTCCGAAAATGGTTCCCACTACATATGTGTTTCCTTCTACATCATTAATCATTAAGTCTGCTCTATTTGGTATTACCTTTAAATTGGGCAAAACCTTTGATCTTAATTTCACACCATTTTTAGCATCGTAATCATGAATTTCAATATTAGGTTTGTTATAAACTAATACTCTGGTGAAAGTATCAATGATGCAAATTTCACTTATTCCTTCATCATTTTCAACTCCCAGGTTTTCAATGACCTCAAAAGTTTCCTGACCAGTGGCAGTACAAACATGAGCAAAAAACAGAATAATAAGATAATATTTCATAATAATACAATTTGAAATAAGACATGATGGTATCCATTCGAGCAAGCACGTATTAAATGCTTGGGTCAGCTTATATAACTTTGCCAAAAATACAACAAAATGGCGAAGTATACATCACAGGAGCGGGAAAGGATACTTGATAGCAGACTTCCCGGGGAGACATATACATGTATGAGCGAGCGAACAGGGGTTAGTGCAGTTACCCTGAGTAAGTGGATCCGGGGTAAAAAGGTAACAACGAAGAGTAATTTTACAAGATTGCATATTGGCACTGTGTCAGACCCTACCCAAGTGATACGAGTGCATAAATCCGGTGTGGTCATAGAACTGCCAGTCGATGTCGATCATAACATTATTAAAGTCCTGTTGGGGTGGTAAGTTTTTCAACACACCATGAGTATTATATATATAGCCTGGCCGTAGATATGCGTAAAGGGTATGACGGATTGAGCGGGCTGGTGGTCAACGAATTGGGTCGGCAACCATTGGATGGCAGCGTGTATGTGTTTTTCAATACTATGAGAGATAAAGTAAAACTGCTTGTGTGGGATACCGACGGGTACGTCATATACAGCAAGAGGCTGGAGCGAGGCGTCAGGGGCACTCCCAAAAATCAGGCCAAAAAATATTTGGCTTATGGCAGGAAAAATGGCACAATTTCTGTGATATGACTTGTATGGACATACAGAAAATCAACAGGAAACATTTTGTAGAGACGGACCTGTATTACAGGGTGAGTCTGGGCTTGTCATCTCGTCTGATCAAGTACGAAAATGGCATCATCCACCTGGAGGTGACCCTGGGCAGAAAATGGGACAAAAATTACAATGCTACCGCTGCTGAGATCGCCCACTGCTGGAAGTCGTGCCATAAAGAACTGGATCAGGCTATAGGATGCAAGGTTTTTATCATAGACCTGAGAAAAAGTGACCTGAAACCTACCCTGATACAGGCGGGAATCAACCCCGGATATGATGCATTTAAGGGTATCCTTTTCAGGAAAAACTACCTCAACTAAACCCACGCTGCCGATAACCGGGTTATCTCAAAAAAGCCTGTGCTCCATAACATGTCCACTACTTCAGGTACTAAATATACCGAACTCTTCCGGATACGAACCTCTGAAATAAATCCTGACAAGGTCGTACATCCCCACGCACTGATCAGCCTTATGCAGGAAGCTTCCATGCAGCACACGATCAGTATGAAAGTATCGGTGTGGGACCTCACCGCCATCAGCGGCAGCTGGGTGCTGCTACGCATGCAAGTAAAATTTATAAGGTATCCCGGGCTAAACGAAACCCTGCGGATAGAGACCTACCCTTCCGGTCTGGAGGGGTATTTTACCTATCGGGACTTTCTTGCGTATGATGCCGATGACCGATTGTGTGCCACCATCTCGTCCATGTGGACAATGATGAACACAGAGACCCGCAGAATGATGAAGATCCCCTATGAATACGACAGGCTGATCTACTCCGGTCCCATACCGCTGGAAAAGCCGGATTTTAAGGTAAAGCCCATCACCGATCTGTCAGACCCGGTACAAGTACGAGTCAACTATTTCCATCTCGACTGGAACGGCCATATAAACAATGTGCGCCTCATAAACATCCTGCTCGAAACGCTTGAAACAGACCTCGTATCAAACCATCAAATGTTGTCGCTCAATATCCAGTATAAAAACGAAGTCAGACAGGATGAAGTAGTGCTCGTATACCACAGCGTCACCGATGATCATACAATGGTGCACCTTATCAGGCATAAGGATACAGGTCAGGATATCATCCTGGCAGAATCCGTATGGACCAAAAAAAATTAAAACCTCAAAGGAGGCCCCTGGTCTTACTGGATGAGGGACTGAAGTTTCATCGCCAGGCCCATATCTCCCTTTATCTTCACCTTACCTGACATGACCGCCATCATGGGATTTAGTTCTCCGCTTTTTAGCTGGATAAAGGTATCGGCATCGGTGCTGATGGTGCAGGCTGCTTCCTCGTCATTTTGAGAAACTACATTGGATGCTCCCGTGCCGTCGATGAGGATGACCTGGTCACCGATCACAAACTTGAGTTTCGCTCCGAAAGGTGCTACATTGGCCGCCTGATCTTTTATTGCGGTATAAATATTTTCTATGTTCATTTTTTATTTAATTGCTGATTCTTAAAAAATACTGTCATCGGTATCTGACGTCAATGTTAACTTATCAGGATGGGTTAAAGTTTCCAGACAAGCCCGTGTTTTTGGTAATTCATACTTAAAGTAAAACTTCATCGTGTGGATTTTGGACTCATAAAACGCCTTCTCAAAAGTCCGGGAGTCAATTTGCAGTTGTCGGGAAGCCGCCACTGCCATTTTGAGCCATTGCCAGCCTATGATAATGTTGGAGGCCATTTCCATAAAAACGGTAGCATCGGCAAGATAAGTTTCATATTCGCCTTTCATCGCATACGGCATAAGATAGCCAAGGGCTTTTTGGATCTCTTCCATTTTTTTGGCCAGCTGTTCGCCGTAAGGCTTAAGTTGCGGGTCATCGGAGGCTGCCTTAATAACCTCGCTGATCCTTGCTGTCAGCAGGCTCATGGCCTTGCCGTTTTCCAGAGGCACCTTCCTGCCGAGCAGGTCGAGTGACTGGATGCCCGTGGTACCTTCATAGATGGACATGATTCTGATGTCACGAAGGTATTGCTGCAGGGGGAAATCCATACAATATCCGTAGCCGCCCAGCACCTGGAGTCCGTTGTTGATGGCTACACGGCCCATCTCTGCAGGATAGGTCTTTGCCACCGGGGTGAGAAATTCAAGCAGGAGCTGACTATTCCTGCCGACTTCTGTGGTATCCACATGGGCAAGGTCAGCATATTTGGAGCACTCCACGAGCAGGCTCAGAGAGCCTTCGACGACGGCTTTTTGGAGCAGCAGCATCCGCCTCACATCCGGATGCCCGATGATAAGGGACTGACTTTCTGAAACATTTTTTGTGCCTGATCCGGTAAGTTTTCTGCCCTGGGGCCTTTCCCTGGCATACTGCAGCGAGGCATAGTAAGCGGCAGTTGCCGTGGAGGCAGCCGTCATACCCACGTCTATCCGGGCACCGTTCATCATCTGAAACATGTATTTAAGTCCCTGATGCAGCTCGCCTACCAGGTATCCGTGGCAGTCTCCGTGCTCTCCGTAGACAAGGTGTACTGTAGAGTAGCCCCTTTGTCCCAACTTCTGGAAGTCAGCTACTGCCACTACATGGTTGTGTGTGAGGGTGCCGTCCTCTTCGGGCCGTAGTTTGGGAACCACAAAAAGTGAAATGCCCCTGGTGCCGGCAGGAGCTCCCTCAATGCGGGCAAGTGTCAGGTGTACAAAATTATCGGTAGCCTGGTGGTCGCCGCCGGAAATAAAGATCTTCTGACCCCTGATCAGGTAGTGTCCTTCTGTCGTGGGACTTGCTGAGGTGACGATGTCAGAGAGCGACGAACCCGCCTGTGGCTCAGTCAGTGCCATGGTGCCGCCCCACCGTCCCGCCGCCATGGGGGGTATAAACTTCTTTTTGAGCTCCTCGCTGCCGAAGTTGGCAATAAGATGAGCTGCCCCCGAGGTCAGATTGACATAGCCTGGTATGTTGTTGTTGGCCGACTCCACGATGTGGTTGGCTGCATTGGCGATGGTATAGGGCATTTGTGAACCTCCGTCTTCATAATCAAAATAAGGACAAAGCCAGCCATTTTCACCGGCATCCTTCATAATCTTGCGAAGAATGGGATGTGAATAGGTAATGCCGTCTTTAAAATAGACCGGTTTTTCGTCCATTTCCCTGTAATAGGGGTAAAAGTCCTGATCTGCCCAAGCTTTGGCAGATTCCAGCAACAACTCAAAAGATTCTCGGTCATAGGCTTCAAACCTCTCATAATCAAGAAGATCAGTGGCACCGTGGACTTCAAAAAGGAGATACCTGAGTGTATCCATACAAAAATACCTGGCCATATCAGTACTGTTTTAAAAATTAAACTCTAAGTTAAGTTTTTTTATATAAAACACAAAAGATGATTTAAAAAAATTGTTTACAAGGTCTGAAAAAACAGGGCCAGTTGTCATAGCAATTAAATTTTGTCTTGTTAAAAATATTCTAAAATCAGAGATCATGGTTTACTTTTGACTCCGGTATGAAGTTTTGATTTATATCAGATTTTCAAAACACTTAAAACCGGAAAACATGAAAACGTTAATGTACACTCTCAGCCTTGCCTTACTGATTGTCTCCTGCAGATCTGTCAATAAAATGGTGGAGAAGGGCGAATATGATAAGGCATTTGATTACTCTGTGTCAAAACTCAGCGGAGCCAAAAATAAAAAGACTGAGTATGTTAAGGCTTTGGAAAAAGCCTACGACAGGCTTACAAAATCCTCTCTGCGGGAAATCAACAGGCTTTCTGATCCTTCTAAGCCACAAAACTATCCAAAGATCCACGACCTTTACAAGGGTATCATGGACAGGCAGGACAGGATTGACCCGCTTTTGCCGCTTGTCAGCGAAGATGGTTACACAGCCAGCTTTGACATGAAGGATTATTCAAAAGAAATGTCCGATGCCGAAGAAAACATGTGTGCCTATCTGTACAACCATGCCCTCAACCTGATGGCTAAAACGGACAAAACCGGTGACCGTCTCCACGCAAGGGAGGCGTACGGTGACCTCACGAAGATCCTGAGCTACAGATCCTCCTACAAGGATGCTGACCGGCAGGTCGAAAAAGCCCTGCAGATGGGAACCACCAGGGTAGATATCAGAATATTCAACGATTTGCGGGATTTTATGAGCTATAACATAGAACGCAGTATCAGCGAACTTCCGGTATCAAGATTGGATAACCGGTGGACAGACTACAGGATTGCCGTCAAAGGCAATGACAAATCAGATTATACAGTTTGGCTGGATCTGGAACACATAAGTTTCAGTCCGGAAAGAGAACGTTCCAATACCTACAGTGAAACTAAGGAGGTCCTGCTTAAAAAGGAAAAAGTGAAGGAAAGAAGAGACAGTGTGGATGTCTGGGTGGAAAAGGAAGTGTTTGAAAAGGTCAGGGCAGATATTACCGAAGTATTTCGGGAAAAGCAGTCAGAACTTCACGGCAGGATGCGGGTCACAGACAACCGAAACGGCGAAGTCATAAGGACCGTGCCCATCAATGTGCTCCACGACTTCAAGGGATACGGATGCCGGTATACAGGCGATGAGCGGGCCTTAACCCAGGGTACAAAAAACAAACTGGACAACAATCTGGAGTATTTCCCTGCCGACGGACAGATGGCTGACAATCTGGCCAATGCATTTAAGGATGCTGTGATGGGGGAAATCAGGAAGCTGAGATTATAACACTGTTGAGCACCCGACAGCCCAGTAGAGTGAGCCAGAAGTGAAAACTAAAAATTCAACTCAGGACCTGCGGATCTTGTCTTCGATCGAGGTGGTACTGTAGCCTTCTACAAATTTCAGTGAAAGGACCTGACCCCCATGAGCGAGGACAAGATCACTTCCTATGATCTGAGCAGGTTGCCAGTCCCCGCCTTTGACAAGGATATCCGGCAATATTTGCCTGATCAATTCATATGGATCGTCAGATGAAAACAGAACCACGGCATCTACACTCGCCAATGCAGCAAGTACAAGTGACCGGTTGACCTGGTCATTGATGGGCCGCCTTGGGCCTTTGAGCCTTTTGACAGATTCGTCACTGTTGAGGCCGACTATGAGCCGATCTCCGAGGGCTCTGGCTTCCTCCAGATACAACACATGGCCCATGTGCAGGATGTCAAAGCAACCATTGGTAAAAACGATCTTCTCTCCATTTAGCCGCCATTCTCTGACAAGAGGCAACAAAGCATGCGGATCAGCAAAAACCTTAGAGTTTATCCGGGCCATCATTCCTTATTAAATAACGGAAGTAAAACCAGGGCGATCAAACCAAAAAGGATATTGACAAAGATCTGCACGGAAAAAAACATGATGTTGGTAAAAGAAAAAGCATCCAGGCCACTTAGCCCGTACATGGCCAGGGCCTCTCCCATCAGGTAATGGTAACTCCCCATACCTCCCGGTGTGGGAAGGGCAAATCCCAGGCTTCCAAACACAAAAACCACAAGCCCTGCTACCGGTCCAAGATGGGATGTGGGTTCGAAAGAGAAGAAAGCAAGGTAAAGCATGAGGTAATACAAAACCCAGATCAGCACCGTGTAAAATATAAAAAGGCTGATGCTGCTTACATTGCGGACACTCCTTATGCCGTCCATAAACCCGATTATAATGTCGGAAAATTTTTTAAACGCCTCTGTTTTTTTGATCTTGCGGTAGTTGGCCCTGAGGTATAAAAGCAATACCAGCATCAGGGTAACAATAGATACTACCGCTACGGGGTTGTTGGTGATCAGTCTGAGTTTTGCCGAAAGGTTGATGTTTTCCTCGAGGTAGGCTATAAACTCTCTGCCACCGAGAAAAAGGGCCAGCACCGTGGTGAGCAGCAGCATAATCACATCAAATATCCTGTCAGTGACGATGGTGCCCAGGACTTTTTCTACAGGTATATCTTCATATTCGGCAAGCAGGCCGCCTCTGATAACCTCGCCCGATCGGGGTATGCCCAGATTTGTGAGATTATTGACCAGGTAGGTGCCGAGAAGGTTAACCATCCTGGGTTGGTAACCTATAGCCTGAAGCATCATCTTCCACCTCATGGCCCGGACCACATTTGATATCATAAAAACAATCAGGACAATACTTATCCAATAAAAATCTGCCCCGCTTATGTCAGCTATTACTTTCTGTACCAGGCTGCAGTTTTCAGGTGCCACACCTTTAATGGCACAGTCTGCCTGAAAAGCTGTGTTTTGACGCTTGAATACGAGGTACAGGAAGACGATACCTACTCCAAAAAACAATCCTATCCTTACCCCTTTTTTTACGTGATGGAACATCGGACGACCTTTACCTCAATTGTATAATTGGTTGTTTGAAATTTCAGAGGGCAAAATTATCATAAAAAACAACAATCTGCCCGATTACTGCAATCAGTTTACCAATTTACCCCGTAGCACTACCTTGTCAATGTGGCTGGAGCCAAAGGAATAAACCATATAATCCAGTGAAGGCAAAGGTTTTGTAATGATGAGATTGGCTATTTTGCCTGCAGTGATGCTGCCGTGTGTCTGGCCCAGTTCCATAGCGTGGGCACCGTTGATAGTTACTGCATTGAAGGCTTCAGAAGGCAATAGCCTCATATTGTTGCATGCAAGGGCCATCAGCAACGGGATATTGCCCGAAGGGCTGGATCCGGGATTAAAATCCGTGGCAATGGCAAGGCCCAGACCTTCGTCGATCATTTTACGGGCCGGTGCATAGTGAATGTTGAGGAAAAACGAGCATGATGGCAGCACGGTGGGTATGGTATCTGAGTTCTTCAAGGCCATTATCTCTTCCTCACCAATCATTTCCAGGTGATCTACCGATATGGCATTATTGGCAATGCCCACCTGTACACCTCCTGAATTAGCGAGTTCATTGGCATGAATCTTTGGCTTAAGCCCATATCTTGCGGCAGCCCTGAGGATAGTGTCCGTTTCCTCTACTGTAAAAAATCCCCTGTCACAAAAAACATCACAGTACTCTGCAAGGCCCTCGCCTGCTACCATGGGTATCATTTCGTCTGTCAGGAGGGATATATATTTTGTCCTGTCGTCCCGATATTGGGCAGGAACGGCGTGTGCTCCCAGGAAGGTGGCCCTGACAGTAGCCGGACTTTCATCCCTGAGTCGTCGTATCACCCTCAGCATCTTGATCTCACTCTCTGTATCAAGGCCATATCCGCTTTTTATTTCGATGGCTCCTGTACCCATGGAGATTACTTCCTGCAGCCTGTCTGCCGCTGACCGATAAAGTTGGTCTTCCGGGGTAGATCTGAGTACTGCCGCCGAATTAAGGATACCTCCTCCCTGCCGGGCTATCTCCTCGTAACTCAAACCCCTTAGCCTGGATACATATTCGCCTTCGCGGCCCCGTGCATACACGATGTGTGTATGGCTGTCACACCAGCTAGGTAGTACGAGCCTGCCGGTGGCATCCAGAATTTTATCGGCTCTATCCGGAACCTCAGACATCGGGCCAAAGCCGGAGATACGGTCTCCCTCTGTCAGGAGATAAGCATTGTCAAGCGTATCAACAACAGACATTGCCGCCCCTTTTTTTAAAGGCAGCGGCTCTGACTGTATTCCATAAATGGTTTTAATGTTAACTATGAGGAGCGAACTCATGGGTCTGTTTTATATTTTGAAAGCAGGAGCTATAAAACCAATCCTTCCATATTGTATTCCACCTTGAGCATATCCTTAAACTTCCGGGCATCCTCATCACTTCTGAACTGACCCAACCTAACCCTGAATATGGCATGATCGTCTTTCATGTCATGGACCACAGTTATTTCCTCCGTAAAGAGTTGCCTGAGGCTGTTGACCATGTTTTGAGCACCGTCAAACCTTTCGAATACTCCCACCTGAACGCTGTAGGTGTGGCCGGTATACTTTTCGTCATACTGCCTGGTAAATTCCTCTTTTGTGGCCTTCATGCTTGGGCTTTCTATCACTTCCGGAGTCACTTGTGTTGGTTTGGTATTAAATTCATGCCTGACAATCGTCTTGTTGTCGGTCGTATTGTGTGTATTGAGCCAATCTACAAGCTTTCTGGGAGACATGGTAGCTTCGACTCTGTCGATTACCTGACCCTGAGAATTAAAAATGAGCATGGTAGGCAGGTACTTTACCTGGTAAGCGATCTTCAGGTCGTAGCCTGAAAATTCATCTATATTTACCTTGAGTGCCACAAAATCCTTATTGATAATATTGGCAACTTCTTCATCTGCAAAAGTGGTTTTTTCCATCCACTGGCAGGGCGTACACCAGGAAGCGTAAAAGTCGACAAAAATCAGCTTGCCTTCCTCTCCGGCCTTCTTTCTTGCTTCATTGATGTCAAAAGTCGCAAACCTCACTTTGGTGTCGTTGTTTGCCTTCAATACTGTACCTGCCATAATTGAAACAACGAGCAGGACAAGAAATTTAAATTTTTTCATGAGACGGTTTTTATTTAAAAATGATTAAAATATGAATACTTATAAATAAGCAGCCACACATTCGAATTTATAAGAATTTGTAAAACGCTGTTTATCTATATATTAACCAATAAATCAATTCCCATACCAAAAAACAGCGATTAAGGGTCCGTTTATCATATTACGAAAAATCATTATTCGTATTAAATTATCATACATTGTTATATGCTTTAAAAATATTTTTAAATTATTTGTGATGACGAATGCCTCTTTTTACTGGTTTTCAAAAAACCCTTATCTTTCGCCACCAAATTGAAATCAAATTTTTTATGACCAAGATTAGTGCAGCGATCACTGGCGTAGGAGGATTTGTACCCCAAAC
>JAGVTV010000087.1 GCA_019136675.1 Bacteroidota bacterium | reverse complement strand
GAATAAATACCTCCGGGCAGACCGCTGACATCCACAGACGATGAAGTCGCCCCCTCGGTGAGTGACTCCCGGTACACTACCCTGCCGCACATATCATACAAAATCAAGTCAGCCTTGCCTGATGCTGCCCCATACATAATACGGATGAGATCACGGGCAGGATTGGGATAAACTGCTATCTCCTTGTTACCTTTATCAGGCCTTACGGCGACGATACCTGCATCTGCAATCTTTCCGTCATAGTCGGTCTGACCCAACTTTACATAAAAAATATCTGCATTAAGGCCGGTAAACGTATAGTAGTACTGGCTTCCGCTTCTGTTGAGGCTTTTAACTTTACCTGTTTCGGAAAATCGGTGGCCATCCTGTGAAAGGTATATCGTATAGTAATCATTGTTTTGTTCGGTTTCCGCCGTCCACTCCAGGATATATTCACCACCTGAAAGATTCCTGACATTCAATCCGGAAATAACCACAGGCAGAGGAGACAGAAGTTTTTCATAAAAATCGTTGCTACCAGATACATAATTAAGGAAATCGAGTTTCACTTCAATCTGATTGTCATTGGTACCGTCAGCTTCCCTCACACTTTCGTATCCGGTCGGATTGGTTTGCAAAATGGTATATTTTCCCAACGGCAGATAGCCAAAAATATAACTTCCGTCATCACCGGTAGTGGCTTCCATCAGTTTGCCTTCACGGTTGTAAACGGGATTGCCGGAAGCGTCCAGCAGCCGGAGAACAGATCCGGCCAAAGGTCTGTCAGTTAAGTCTTCGCGGACATATCCGCTGATGGAACCCAGAATTTCGGCAAATTCAAACATGGGCATTCGGATAGCATGGCTGTTACTCAGACCATCATCTTCAGATCCATTGGCATAACAAACCGTAAATTTTGTAAGTGGAAACTCGCTGCTTACAATTATGGCTCCGTCCGGGTTATTATAGGCAATATCATTATTCATTCCAGCTACATAGTTGGCCTTAACCTCGTGACCACGGATGGTAAATATGGGGGTCTTTGATAAAGGAACAATATCTATTCTGACAGAGCCGGTGTCATTTGACCCGTAAAAGTGCAGACTGTCCTGATAGGTTGACCATGGATTTTCTGAAGACATCAGTATATCGATATCCCAAACCTGAAATTTAGAGAGCAGAACAGGCCTGGAAAAGGAAAACTCCATGCAAGCCGCCTGCTTCTTGCCGCGTGACACGATCTGGAAGGCAAGGCTACCTCGCCTGAAGAAGGTATTGGTCTTGGTCCAATCATTAAATTCACTCGGATTTGCGGTGGTGGTATTTAGCTTGAAGGAATCCAATAGCTTTACCGTTACATCTACGCCATAGACATCCTTATACACATTGAGGGTGTCATCCGCTTTCCAGATCGCCTTATTGCCTTCAAAGGCACCTTCCCAGGTAAATTTTCTTAGGGATGAAGGTCCGGATTGTGCAAAAAGAGACAACGTTCCTCCCAGGAGGCAACCGATCATATACCATTTGCTGAACAACATGGTTAACGGACTTTTAAGTTATACTGAAATGTATCTGACTATATATTTGAAATAAATCTAATATCATGCCAAACACATTTCAGTATATAACTTATATATCCGGCGAGCAGATGCCGTTGTTGAATTCAGTACATGTAAGTATTTGTGTATTAATGTTCTATAACAGAAAATTAAATTTCAAGAATCTTTGTCATTTTTTAGGAAAACAAAGATTTTCATGAATTTATTTACGAATTATCACCTGCTTTACAAACTTGCCCTTGTCTGTCAGGACATTTAAAAAGTAGTTGCCATCAATACATCCTGACAGGTCAATATGTAAATCCCTTTCGCTACCCGTCGCCTTCCCCCCCGATATCAGGCGGTGAGAGGAATCCGTCAGGAAATATTCGTAACCTGAAGCTTCGGGATGGTAGCCCAGATCAACATTCAGATACTCAGAAGCCGGATTAGGATATACTTTGATCTCAACTCCGTCTGTTTCTGATCTGATGACCCGGATACCGACCAGATTTTCAAGGCCGTCCATTCGGGTTTGCGTCAGCTTGACATAGATCTGGCTGTAGTTGCCCGGCTGGTCAAAGGATAAACTGTATTTCATGCCATCCTGGTTGACCGATTGTACTTCACCCTGCTGAATATAGTTTTCACCGTCAGTGGAAGACAAAACAGTATAAAACCGGGTGTCCATTTCTGGAGACTCGATCCACTCTGCCTTGTAGCTTTGGTCACTGATACGTGAGACATAAAGGTCAGAAACATTTGCGGCAAGGGGGGCACTCAGCCTCTCGAAAAAGTCATTTTCCAACGATATAACATTGGAAACGGATAGAGTCTGTAAAATCATATTATCATCCGCACCGTCAACATCACCGGCATTT
>JAGVTV010000092.1 GCA_019136675.1 Bacteroidota bacterium | reverse complement strand
CATGACCAGGGCATAACCGCGGTTGACCAGGCCGTATTCAAAAAATACGAAGTAGGTAAGCGAAAACATCAAACAAAGCCACCAGGGTGTGCGGAATTTTACCAGGAGAAAATACAGGGCACCACCTATGGTCAAAAGATGAGCCACTGAGAGGACAGTAGCCTGTTTTAAAGGCAAAAAAGTAAACGGCTTCAGAAATAAATACCAAAGGGCCGGGTGTCCCTCGTAATACAGGAAGGACAACATCTCTCCGGGCCCCATATCCTTAGCCACAAACCAAGCCTGCCATTCGTCCTTCCACATCTCGTGGTACCGCAACTTCAGAAAGGCTAAAATCAGTACCAGTAACAGCCATAAGTTGTATCTCAGTACCATTTGAGCCGATATTTTTTGCATGCTACTGTTTTTTAGAGGATTCAGTCAGCACGAGGGTCATCGAGACTATACCGGGCAAGCTATCCTGCCGGGAGAATTGTCCGACCTTAAGAATATACCTGCCTGCTGTTTTAAAATAGGCATCCTGCGACATCATAAGTTCGGCTGTACAGGTTTTGCCACTGCACGCACCCTCCCAGCTGCCGTCCTCTCTTGAGAGCTCCAGAGAAAGCGGAGAGGATGCACTTGTTTTGTCAGGAAAAATGGTGGTGACATTTACATAAAGATTTTCAAACGCAAAATCATTTTCATGACTGACTTTAACAGAGAGGTTATATGGCCTGGTGATGTCTGCAACTTCGTACTCAAAAGTCAGGGTATCAGAATATTTCCACGGCTGCGGTACATCCCTTTTTTCTTCAAAAATGATTTTTGGTCCGCAGGAGCATAACAGGATACCGGCCAGAGCCATCAAAGTGTAAGGTCGCAAGGCTGTTAATTTTTGCCAAAATTAATGTTTTTTTCAAACCTTGATGACAATTCCGCGGCGATCCATCCACCATGCAAACAACCAGACAAACAGCACAAAAGTCAGAGCAAACATCAGGGAGCCGGGATAATCCCCAAAAAAGGGCCGGAAGCCTTTCTCGAAAACTGCCTCATACAGGTTCATCTCTCCGTGTTTAATATGCAGGGAGATCTTGACCAGGAGGATGGACAGAACAAAACTTGCCAGGGGGTTTTGGCCGAAAGACTTAAAAATATAAGACCATCCTGTTACATGCCGGATGTCAATGAGCCATATCATCAGACTCAGGAACAGCATGGCAAGACCTGCCGTATAGAGGACATAACTCGAGCTCCAGAGGGCTTTGTTTAAAGGAAAACCCAAAACCGACCAAATGTAACCAGCAGCAGTCAGGACCATCCCGGCGATCAGGAGCCATTTAACTTTTCCGGGATTGCCTGAAGTTTTTAATAACACCATACCTGTCAAATACCCGATCATCATGGTGCAGCAAGCAGGCAGGGTACTAAGCAGTCCCTCCGGGTCAAAGGGTATGCCAAAACCATGGTATATGTGTTTTTCACCGACCAGGGCAAGGTCCAGTTTCCGGATCAGGTTGCCTTCCAGGCTTAGATCACCCCCGCCCAGCATCAAGGCCCAGTATCCTATAAGAATGGCAACGGTGACCACCATCAGCGACCGCATACCTGAAAAAGCGATTAACACGCCCACGAGCAGGACGGACAAACCGATCCTCTGAAGGACTCCAAAGACTCTCAGCTCCGAGATGTGTTTATGGTAAAAAGGAAACCAATTGAGCAGCAGCCCAATCAGGATTATAGCCAGACCGCGGTAAACTACCTTGTTTATCCACCCTATGCGGCTGCCTGCATATTTTGCATAAGAAATTGCCATGGAAACACCGGAGATAAACATAAAAAACGGAAATACCAGATCGGTGGGAGTACATCCGTCCCATTTGGCATGGAGGAGCGGAGCATAGACAAAATTCCAGCTTCCGGGAGTATTCACCAGGATCATGAAAAAAATTGTCATTCCCCGGAAAATATCAAGGGACAAAAGCCGTCCGGAAGCCATGTGCATCTTTTTTGGTCTTCGATGTGTAAAAATATAACTTTTGATGATTTTTTACAATCGTGTATTTTTGTACCAAAAGAAACGATTTATGGGCCAGTCCAGGGTGCAAATTATCGGAGAGGAGATCCTGTACAAGGGATGGTCCACGCTTAAAAAATTTACCATTTCATATCTGAGGAGGGATGGTCGCAGGGAGATCCATGCCAGAGAAATATACAACAGTGGTGACGGTGCTGCTGCATTGCTGTATAATCCGGCAGAAAGAAAGATCCTGCTTATCCGGCAATTCCGGTTGGCAGCATTGGTAAACGGACATCCGGACGGATTTATATACGAATGCTGTGCAGGAATGCTTGATGACCTGGATCCGGAAGCTGCCATCATCAAGGAAATAGAAGAGGAAACAGGATACAGGGTGCCCGGGGTGCAAAAGATCTACGAGGCGTATGCCACTCCCGGAGCCCATATGGAAAAGATTCATATTTACACGGCTTCTTATGACAAAAGCATGAGGGTGAACGAGGGAGGTGGTGATGTCTCGGAGCAGGAAGACATAGAGATTGTGGAAATGGATTATGAAAGTGTTCCGCAATTGTTAACAGAGGGAAAGATTATTGATGCAAAGACCAATATCCTTCTTCAGTGGGCCTGGCGTGAATTGCTGTAAATGTTTTTTCATTTATGACATTTTGTCCTGTCAGGATCCGGCTTACTGCCAGAATGCAAGTAAAAAGTCCTGGAAAATGAATTGGTACACATATTGACTATAGAAATAATCCTGAAATGCAGGTAAAATTTGAATTTAATGTTTGGTAAAAATATATATGTGATGGACAATCTGAGGGAAGAAGGAGATGTATTGCCGGTATTCAGCATGGGCGACGATGAGTTGAAGTTTGATGACGATTACAAAGCTGTAATGCCTGTGCTGGCATTAAAGAACACGGTTCTCTTTCCTGGGGTGGTCATTCCCATCACCGTAGGCAGGGATAAGTCTATCAAGGCCCTGAGAAAAGCCGAAAAGGACGACAAGTTTCTGGGAGTTGTCACCCAAAAGGATATGTCAAGCGAAGACCCGGCACCGGAGGGACTGTATACACTGGGCACTGTGGCCAGAATCATGAAGATCATCAAGATGCCCGACGGCAGCACCACAGCCATCCTTCAGGGAAGAAAAAGATTTACTCCGGGCAGGTATTTGCCTAATGAGAATATGCTGGAAGCTGAGATAAACCTTATCGAGGATATCGTGCCGGAAAATAATATGGAGTTTAATGCCTTGATTTCCACCATCCGAGACTATTCAAAAAAGATCATTGAGCTTTCGCCCAATATACCGTCTGAAGCGACCGTAATGCTTCAAAACATCAAAAACAATGGATTTCTCATTAACTTCATTACTTCCAACATGAATCTGGAGGTAGAAAAAAAGCAGGAAATCCTTGAAGCCGGTGATTATATCCAAAAAGCCAACCTCGTGATGAATGCCATGCACCATGAGCTGCAGCTTTTGCAAATCAAGGGTCAGATAGAAGCCAAAGTACGGGGAGACCTGGAAAAACAGCAAAAAGAATATTTCCTCAACCAGCAGCTCAAGACCATCCAGGAAGAACTAGGCGGCAATCCGCAGGAAGAGGAACTCAACAGGCTGGAGCTTAGGGCCTCCAAAAAGAAGTGGCCGGTTTATGCAAGAGAAACCTTTGACCGGGAGCTGGTTAAAGCCAGGAGGATCAACCCCCAGATAGCCGAATATTCCGTTATCCTCAATTACCTGGAGCTGATGCTCGACCTTCCCTGGGACGAAGTGACCAAAGACGTTTTTAACCTGAGCAAGGTAAGGAAGGTGCTGGATAAGGACCACTTTGGCCTGGAGGATGTGAAGAAAAGGATCATAGAGCATCTGGCAGTCCTTAAACTGAAAGGAGATATGAAAGCCCCCATATTATGCCTGGTGGGGCCTCCGGGTGTTGGCAAGACTTCCCTGGGAAAATCTATAGCCACTGCACTGGGCAGACAATTTATCCGCATGTCCCTTGGTGGTCTGCATGACGAAAGTGAGATCAGGGGGCATCGTAAAACATACATTGGGGCCATGCCGGGCAGGATTCTGCAGTCCATCAAAAAAGCCAAAAGCAGCAATCCTGTATTCATACTGGATGAGATAGACAAATTGGGTAAGGATTTCAGGGGAGACCCTTCTTCCGCTTTGTTGGAGGTGCTTGACCCTGAACAAAACTCGACTTTTCATGACAACTACCTGGATGTGGATTATGACCTTTCCAAAGTCCTCTTTATAGCCACGGCCAACTCACTATCTACCATTCAGCCAGCCCTGCTGGACAGGATGGAGATTATAGAGATCAACGGATATTCCACTGAGGAAAAAGTGGAAATTGCCAAAAGACACCTGATACCAAAGCAACTTAAGGACCATGGCCTGAAACAAAGTGCCATAACATTATCCGGACAGATTATTGAGCTTATCATTCAGAAATATACACGTGAATCGGGGGTAAGATCATTGGATCGCTCCCTGGCCGGGGTCATGAGATTTGTAGCCAGAAAGGTGGCCATGAATGAGAAATATAGTCCGAGGATTGACGAAAACGATATTAAAGAGGCATTAGGTCCGGTCAAGTATGACAAGGACCAGTATGCAAGGACCGACGTGGCCGGCGTCGCTGTCGGACTGGCGTGGACCAGTGTGGGAGGAGATATTCTTTTTATCGAGGCTTCTGTCAGCAAAGGCAAGGGAAAGCTCGTCCTTACCGGAAATCTCGGAGACGTCATGAAAGAATCAGCCTCAACGGCATTGAGCTATATCAAGGCTCACGCGGCATCCCTTGACATAGATCCGGAAATATTTGAAAATACGGACATCCACGTGCATGTGCCGGAAGGGGCCATACCCAAGGACGGACCCAGTGCCGGTATCACCATGCTGTCAGCGATAACCTCAGCTTTAAAAAACATAACAGTAAAGCCGTACCTGGCCATGACAGGCGAAATCACACTTCGTGGCAAAGTATTGCCCGTAGGAGGGATCAGAGAAAAAGTGCTTGCCGCCAAAAGGTCCGGGATCACAGAGATTATGCTTTGTGAAGAAAACAGAAGACATGTGACGCTTATTCCGGCAGAATACACAAAGGGAGTAACTTTTACCTATGTCACACGCATGGACCAGGTGATAGAAAATGCCCTGGGGCTAAAATTGTCATAACATCCCTGTTTGAAGGCTGGAAGTGGTAGTGTTAAAAGGGAGTTAAAATAAATCTTCGGATTATTTTTAGCGTGTTTTGATCGTTCTAAGAGTAGAATATCATTATTTTTGTCAAAGGTTAATTCAACCGTGATCAGGATGCAAAAGAAAATACTCTTATTATTCATATTGGCAGTCAATGCCTTTGCCGGCATGGCACAGCATAAGAACGAACCTGTCAGGGTAATAGAATTTTCCGGTATGGTATTCTATGAGGACGAAACCGGCCGTCCGGCACCCCTTCCATACACCAATGTTGCCGTAAAAGGTACCAGTCGCGGAGCCGCTTCCGACTATGACGGATTCTTTTCATTTGTAGCGTTGGCAGGAGAAACAATCGTTTTTTCCAGGATAGGATACAAGACCGTAGAGATCCAGATTCCGGATACCCTGCATTCAGCCCAATATAAATGGATCCAAATCATGACCGAGGACAATATTTTGCTGCCTGAGGCAATCATCATGCCTTGGCCAAGTAAAGAACACTTCAAGCAGGAATTCCTGGAGATAGACATAAGCAACGAACTGCGTGAAAATGCCATAGCAAACCTCGCAGAAGAAAAGATGAAGGAGATACGGTATACTGTACCGGCAGACGGCCGCGAATCATCAAGCATTGTCATCAAGCAGCAAGCCACGGAATATGTATACACCGGGCAGACCAAACCCCAGAATATCTTTAACCCTCTGGCCTGGAAGAAATTTATAGATGCCTGGAAAAGGGGTGACTTTAAGAAGAAAGACAATCGATAATCCATAAGCCGATCTATTAGGGCAATCGATTTGATATGTCGGAACCGATTGATTACCTTTGCTTTCGAATAAGCAACGATAAGGTAAATTGAAAATCACGGATTATTTTGAGAAAGTAAAAGGACAGACCCTTGTCTCCTTTGAAGTCCTGCCTCCGCTCAAGGGCGGAAGTATGAATGATATTTTTGACACACTTGACCCTCTGATGGAGTTCAAGCCGCCATTTATTGATGTGACCTACCACAGGGAGGAGTATGTGTATAACAAGCAGACCTCCGGTTATTATGAAAAGACTGCAATACGCAAAAGGCCGGGTACAGTAGGTATATGTGCGTCTATCATGCATAGGTACGGTATAGATGCCATACCACATCTGATTTGCGGAGGATTCAGTGTAGAGGAGACCGAAAACGCACTGATTGACCTCAATTTTCTGGGCATCAATAATGTGCTTGCCCTACGTGGAGACGCACGACAGTTTGAAGACAAGTTTATCCCCGAGCCAAACGGGCACAAGTATGCCGTGGATCTCGTAAAGCAGATCAGTGAAATGAACAAGGGTGTCTACCTGGATTCAAACATTGAAAAAGGGACGCCGACTGACTTTTGTATAGGTGTGGCCGGTTACCCGGAAAAACACTTTGAAGCTCCCAATTTTGCACTGGACATTCAGTACCTGAAGCAAAAGATCGATGCCGGAGCCAGCTATATTGTCACCCAGATGTTTTTTGACAATGCAAATTTCTTCCGTTTCAGGGATGCCTGCCACAAAGCCGGGATTACTGTGCCGATTGTGCCGGGCCTTAAGCCTCTTACCCGCAAGTATCAGCTGACATCCATTCCGCGTAAGTTTTTCATCAATTTTCCCGATGAGCTGGCCCTGGAGGTCCAAAAGACCGATGATAAGAATATCAGACAGTTGGGCATCGAGTGGTGTATCACCCAGTGCAGGGAACTGAAGCAGGAAGGAGTGCCGTGCCTGCATTTTTATACAATGGGAGATTCGGAGACGACCTACAAGATTGTCGAAAAGATCTGATTAGCTCCAGATATGTTTGGCCTCGAGATGGATGTCCTCTCCATAAAAGTTTTTGGCAGTTTCCTCAAATGAGGATGTAAAATCTGAGACATAAAAACTGTCAGGTCCCGATCTTTTGGCATTTAGCAGGTTTTCGGCAGCAAGGATTTTTTTGACTTCACTGCTGACAAGGTCCGTTGAATCCAGGATAGCTACCTTGCCGTCATAAAACTCATCGATCTCTCTTCGTATAAGAGGGTAATGGGTACAAGCTAACAGAAGGGCATCTATGCCTCTGAGATCCTCGTGCTCCAGATAATTGGATATTATGCTCTTGCTGATATTGCCATTGTAAAAACCTTCCTCGATCATGGGGGCCAGGAGCGGAGTAGCCAGCTGGTTTACGCGGATCTTCTGGTTGGCTGATTTTATTTTATTGCGGTAAATGGCAGAGTTTATGGTGGCCTTAGTCGCTATGACACCCACGTTTTGGTACCCGCGGTCTATCACGGCATTGACCAAGGGATCGACTACATTGACAAAAAGGGCTTTGCCCTCAAAAAAATCAAGCAGCATATCGTATGCTGCCGAAGATGCAGAATTACAAGCTATGACAATCATTTTGCAACGCTGCTCAAGCAGAAATTTGCTTATCCGCAGGCAGTAGTACCGTATGGCATCTGCCGATTTATCGCCGTAAGGCAGGTGAGCCGTGTCGCCAAAGTATATGAGCCTTTCCTCCGGCAGAAAATGATGAATGGCATTGGCAACCGTAAGGCCACCAATGCCACTGTCAAATATTCCTATGGGTTGGTCCGGGGTAAATTGCATACCGGATATCAATCAGTTACTGGGTTATGCCAAGTTTTACCTTTACAAGCTTTGTTGCATCGGCGGATGGGTCCATGTAGAGCAGAAGGCCACCTGATGTGTCAAATATGTAAAGGTATCCGTTTTCGGCAGCTACATCCTTGATCGCTTTGTTGACCTTGTCCTGGATAGGCTTGAGAAGTTCTTCACTTTTTTCGTAGATCTTCTGCTGACTGCTTTGTTCAAATTCGGCAATCTTACCTTCCTCTTCCTTAATCACGGCTGCCTGCTTTTCAGCTTCAATGGGTGCCAGCTCTCCGTTTGCCTGTTTTTTCTGGTATTCCTGATACTTGATCTGGAGGGCTTTGACCATTTCTTCACCTTTTTTCTGAAACATGGATTTCATGACGTCGATGTCCGAATTGGCCTGTTTTACTTCCGGAAGAGCGGCAATGATTTCCTGCGAATTGATATATCCCATTTTCTGACCCGACACGCCAGCCACCATAAAAAGGGAAAAGATTAAAGCCGATAATGTTCTGTACATTTCTGAAAAGTTGATTTTATGTTACAAAATGATGGTTATTATTTGATGCCAAGCCTCTTCTTAAGATCGGAGGTCTTATCGTATTCAGCATTGGTAAAAAGCAGACCTGTGGCTCCGCCTTTGTCAAAAATGATGTCAAATCCTTTTTCGCCAGCATAAGACTCAATGGCTGCAAAAACCTTTTCCTGAATCGGGGATACTATTTCCTGTCTTTTTTGGAAAAGGGCTCCTTCAGGGCCGAATTTAGCCTTTTGCATTTCCCTTACCTCTGCTTCTTTTTTAATGATCTCGTCTTCACGCTGCTTTTTGTCAGCGGCACTCAGCAGGACCTGCTCAGCCTGAAACTTATTGTACATACTCTTGATCTTATCAAATTCCTGGGCTATTTCCTGACGCCACTGGGCAGCGATTTTGTCAAGTTCTGTCTGAGCATTCTGGTAATCAGTCATGGATGAAAGCACCTCATTTATATCCACCACAGCAATTTTCTGGGCATTGGCCGCAAAGGACCCCAATAAGATTACAGCAAATGCAAGTATTAGATTTCGGATTTTCATTTTAGAATAATTATTGTTTTTTAAAAAAATTTGCCAAAAATACTATTTTAAGCTTATACTATCCATAAAACTTTCATCTAAACGGAAAAGTTACACCAACCCTGTGTGTTAATATATTATAAAAATTGGCAAGTAATTGATTTACAATTATTTAATAGCATATTACGACTTGTTGGCATGGTTTGTTTAACTATTGTTTAACGTCGGTTCAGGCCCTTTTAGTCTGCAGCTACCGGTATGGCGGCCAAATAATTTGGATTTGTAAAAAGAGGCTACGGAAAGCATTCCTGAAATCAAAAAAAATCATTTAGTTTGCACCTTTGAATCTTTTCTAACCCGACCCGGATGAAACATAAATTGGGCAGCCATCACCTGGATGCCGGAGTTATATACAAAATCATAACCACTGGCCAAAAGATAAGCCTTGACCCTCAGCAACTGGAAAAGGTCAGGGCAAACCGGGACTATCTGGAGCAAAAACTGCAGACCGGGACAAATGCTCCCATTTATGGGATAAATACAGGGTTTGGCTCATTGTGCAATGTTAGTATTTCAGACGAGGACCTGGACAAACTTCAGGAAAACCTCATTCTGTCGCATGCCTGCGGAATGGGCCAGGCCTTACCCGAAAATATATGCAGAACTATCCTGCTGTTGAAGATCATCAACCTGCTGCACGGCAATTCCGGTGTCAGGGTAGAACTGGTGGAAAAACTCTCAGAGTTTTATGACAAAGGGGTGATACCGGTAATTTATGAGCAGGGTTCGCTGGGAGCCTCGGGCGATCTGGTACCTCTGGCTCACCTCAGCCTTCCTTTGCTTGGCAAGGGTCTGGTCTACCATCACGGAACAGTCAAACCAGCGGCTGAAGCCATGAGTTCAGAGAGAATAGCTTCAGTCAAACTGAAATTTAAGGAAGGGCTAGCCCTGATCAATGGTACACAGTTTTCCCTTGCTTTTGCCACGATTATCGTGCAGGAGGCAATGGCAGCGTTCAGACTGGCCAACAGGATCGCAGCACTTTCTATGGATGCTTATCTGTGTGACCTGGCTCCGTTTGACCCGCTTATCCATGACATACGTCCCCATCCGGGACAGTCCCTGGCTGCAAAGGAAATCCTGGGGTACCTGACCGGCAGCAGTTTGCGTCCGCCGGAGAAAAAAAGCGTTCAGGATCCCTATTCATTTCGGTGTGTGCCACAGGTCCATGGCGCCTCTTTTGCTGCATTCAGTCATGCCGAAGAAATTGTCAATACAGAAATTAATTCTGTCACCGACAATCCCAACGTGTTTGATACTGAAGACAAGATACTGAGCGGAGGCAATTTTCACGCCCAGCCTCTTGCCCTTATCCTGGACTACATGGCTATTGCACTGGCAGAACTGGGTAATATCTCCGAACGCAGGGTGTATCAGCTGATAAACGGAGACCGTGGGCTGCCGCCTTACCTGGCCGTCAATGCCGGGCTTGATTCGGGGTTTATGATTGTGCAGTACACAGCCGCTTCCATCGTGAGTCAGAACAAACAATATTGCACCCCGGCATCTGTAGACTCCATCGTTTCCTCCAAGGGTCAGGAAGATCATGTAAGCATGGCAGCCAATGCCGCCACAAAATGCTACCGGGTATTGACCAATGTAAAGTCTCTCCTTGCCATCGAACTGTTAACGGCTACCCAGGCTTTAGAATTCCGGCGACCCGCCGTCTCTTCTCCTCCGCTTGAACAGCTTTTTGCCAGGGTCAGGAGCGAAGTACCGTTTCTGCAATCAGACAGGCTGATGCACGATGACATGCTAAAAATCACCAACATGATAGACCAATGGGTTCAGTCAGGTGGTTACTGATCACCGGCCTGCTCATATCCTTGTCCTGCACAGGTATACAAGCACAGGCTCCCGGGTTAAGTGCCGGACCTGTCAGGATAATACGTCACACTCCCAAAATCAGGTTTGAGCTGCCCCGATCAGGATATATGGTCACGGCAAGGTGGGTGTCAGGTACTGATTCGGTCAGCGGTTGGAGAGAATACTTCCGATACCCGACGGTAAGTGCCGAAGCCATCTACACAAATTATGGCAACAAGCCCCTGCTGGGAGAAGCTTTTGGTTTGTTTCCCTCCATCAGATTTGAAATGTTTGCATTGGCAGGTGTAAAATTTGGCTTTAAGGCAGGCACCGGACTCGCCTATAATACCAGAAAGTATGACAGATTTACCAATCCGCTCAATAATGTCATCAGTTCAAATATTAATAACATTACCCAATTCAGCCTGGAGCTGGAGAAGACACTGGGCAGTCATTTTACGGCTACTGTCACCGGCCACCTGACACATTACTCTAATGCCCGTACTGTAAGTCCTAACCTCGGTGTCAATACTTATGGGGTGCTTACAGGAGTGTATTACAAACTTCCAGTAAAGGCTCCTGTTAAAAAATCCGATCTGGCAGGTGTCGACACATCGTTTTCCTTGCGGAGATGGGGAGGCGACCTGGTACTGGGATACGGCATCTCGGAGTACAGCTATGAGGGAGGGCCAAAATTCGGGGCTTACTTTGTCAATGCCGGGGCAGGATATAGTTTTTCACCTTACCTGAGGGCCGTGATGGGATTGGAATACGAATACAACGAAAGCGTCTTTCAATTTTATTACCAGGATTTTATCGATAAGCCGACGGCAAGGAAAAGAGCCACAAAAACCGCCATTTATGCAGGTACCAATATGGTCTTTGGCCGTGTGATGGCCAGGATCCAGTCAGGATTTTATCTTCCCTATCCGGCTGAGTCCGAAAAGACGGTACCCTTTAATGTCAAACTGGGGATAAATTGTCTTCTGCTGCCCGACCGTCGTAATTTCTGTCCGTACATAGGCGTCCTTTTAAAATCCCATGTAGAAACTGCCCAGTACATGGGCATCGTGGCAGGGGCTGCTTTATAAGGTATAATCTGGCCCGGATTTGGCAAAAAACAGATAACTTTGTCATTCCTAACACCTTGACCAAAATGAATGAACCCATACCCTATACCCCGGTCAATAAGATCAGAATCGTAACTGCCGGATCCTTGTTTGACGGACACGATGCAGCCATCAATATCATGCGGCGAATCATGCAGAAATCAGGTGCAGAGATCATCCACCTCGGGCACAACCGGTCGGCCCTTGAAATCGTCAACACGGCTATCCAGGAAGACGTACAGGGCGGACACAATGAGTTTTTTAAATACATCCATGACCTGCTAAAGGAACGCGGAAGCAGCCATATAAAGGTATTTGGCGGCGGCGGTGGTACCATCCTTCCGGAAGAAATTGAAGCCCTGCAGCAATATGGCATCACCCGGATCTATTCGCCGGATGACGGCAGACGGATGGGCCTCCAGGGCATGATCAACGACCTTCTCAGCAAATGTGATTTTCCGCTGGGTGAGCACCTTAACGGTGAATTGAAAGGAGTACCTAAGCAGGATAAGAATGCCATAGCCAGAGTAATCTCCACCCTTGAAAATTTTCCCGAAAAGGGGACTCAGGTAATCAACAGCCTGATCAAACCAGACTCAAAGGTGCCTGTTCTTGGGATCACGGGTACAGGAGGGGCCGGCAAGTCAAGCATGATTGACGAGATAGTGAGGCGGTTTTTACTTGACTTCAATGACAAAAAGATAGCTGTGATATCTGTGGATCCGACCAAACGAAAATCGGGCGGAGCCCTGCTTGGTGACAGGATCAGGATGAATGCCATAAACAATGACAGGGTCTATATGCGGTCACTTGCCACAAGGCAGTCCAATCTTGCACTGTCAAAATACGTTCAGGGTACACTGGAAATACTCAAAGCAGCGAGGTATGACCTGATCATTCTGGAGACCTCGGGTATAGGCCAGTCTGATACGGAAATCGTGGACCATTCGGACACCACTTTA
>JAGVTV010000239.1 GCA_019136675.1 Bacteroidota bacterium | reverse complement strand
ATAAAATCACTGACATTGTAGTCCCCTTTGGTGACCTCCCTGATATCGAGACCGTTGGAACGGTAGGTCAGTATTTGCCTGGTACGTGTATTGATGCCGGCGTAGCCTCCCAATCCCAGCCTGAAGCCTTCTTGTGTTCTGACGACAGGCTTGTCGTCCCTCATCCTCTTTTTTGACAGGTCGATCTCCAGGTGTACAGGTATCACCAGATTGGTCATCCTGAAATAAGGGTCCCTGGTCAGGGTGTTGGGAAATAGCTCCAGTTCGGTGGTGTTGCCGTTTTTGGCAAAATAATAGTTATCTGCCGGCCTGAGGTTGTTGATCATAAAGGAGACGCCGTACTTGATATTGAGCAGCGGACTGTTTTTAAGTAGGCGGGTCTTCCAGCTGAGTCCCCACTCATAAAACCTCGAATTGCTGATGCTGAGTCCGTTGCGGTCAAGGGATTCAAGCTCGTCACCTGTGATGGCATTGTTTAGGCCTACGGCAAATACAAACTGAGAGGTGGTCCTACGCTCCGACCTGCCGCCGCGGTGTTTCTTCCATTCCCACGGACGGCCTATGTCGCCCTTGTATCTCCTGTCCCGGTCACGACGATAGCCACCATTTTCATCATCCTCTTCGTCTTCCATATCTTCATGATGGTCTGAATCGTTTTCCTCATCGTATTTATCCTCGACCATGTATCCTTGTTGATTCTCTTCTTCCCTGCTCTCCATAATGGATTCCAGTTCTTCATTTAGCGGAGCCACTTGCACGTCAATATTTCTCGCAAACTCAGTTTCTGCGTCCACCCGCATTTCTGCAGCCCGGGAGTCTGTGATCTGCTTTTTGTCCTGTTGCATCCTGATCGTATCAAGTTTTGCTTGCAGCACAGCTTTTTCGGTACGTACTACTTCAGAAATCTGTTTTTTAATTTCCATCACCCTGGCATCCGTATCATCCTGGGCTTGGGCAGATAGAAATCCTGCCAGCAGCAAAACAACAGAAAGTATTTTTGATTTCATCTCAATTGAATTTTTTTTTGAACAAAAAGCAGGTATTTATTAACCTGACTTATGAAAGACGGAGAAACCGACCAAAAGGTTGTATTTACGCTTATTTTTTTTTCTTCAGGCTGCGGCCAATGGCAGAAATCATTTTTATCGGCTGTCGTCCGATGGTGGTGATCATACAGGGCTTTTTGTGCGGTTTTTCCCGGTAACGGATAAAAACGATGTTCCATTTAATGGAAAGTGGTTTACATTTTGGAAATATTCATAAAAAAATAAAAACTTAATTATAAGATATTCAGCATGTTGTGATTTGGTATTTAATTGGCAATGGTGAGTGTATCAATTAATATCGTATGACAAACAGTGTTCAGTTCTTTTTGGATAAATTACCCGGCGAACCCGGAAGCCAGGGCCGTGTTTTTTTTCTTAATAATCCCGATGGCACGATCAGGTGGATATGGCCCGCTGACCTTGGCAGACCTGAATTCCTGCGGTTTTATAATGCAGGAAGCTTTAAGGCCAGGTTATTTGCCATGCTGATAAGGATGGTATTTTTCCTCCGTATGCAGAGGTTCTTTTTTACATCTGCTGAGGCACTTGTTCCTTCCTGTTATGGAGGCAAGTGGGCTCTGTTTACCGGAACCAACGGCCTTAGCCGAAAAATGGTGGTCTATGCCGAAAACCGTTTTGTTAAGATTCCGCTGGGCCAATGGGCCGCAAAGGCATTGCAAAACGAAGCTTCTGCACTGAACTTGTTGAGTCGGAGCAATATGCAGACATTCGGACATCCACAGCTACTGCAATCACACCCCACATTTTATGAGCAGTCAGAAGTGGAGGGTGCCGTGAGAACAGTTGTTCTGACGCCGGCTCACCTTACCATTGTCAGTGAGATCTTCGAAATGAATAAGGCATTCGGGCCTTATACCGGCTCGGATCTGGACATTACCACAGATCAAAACCTGGGCCGACTGGCAGCCTCATCCAGAATGCCACACGGTCTGCTTAAAAAACTCCAGCATCTGCAACTTTCACTACATGGTCTGCAACGGGTAGAAACCGGAGCTGCTCATGGGGATTTTACACCCTGGAATATGGTTCAGGATACTGACGGCAGGTTTTTTGTCTACGACTGGGAGTCCTTTAGTTATGGTAATCCAAAGGGTTTTGATGCTTTCCATTTTATAATGCAGCAAGCCATCCTCGTGGATCGAAAGCCATGGAAGGTGATTTTTGATACCCTTGAAAGTCAACTGACCGGTGTAAACGGCCTTTTTGCCACAAAGGAAGAAATGGAAACCTATCTGAAACTATACCTGCTGGTACATATACCTGCCTGTATGATGCAATACACCGGAATGCAGCACTGGCATACTCAGATATACTGGATGATTGACATCTGGAATGCTGCCCTCGATAACCTG
>JAGVTV010000152.1 GCA_019136675.1 Bacteroidota bacterium | reverse complement strand
CAGATTACGGGGACTTTGGACACACCTTGAGCGACAAAGGGGAGGTATTGGTATGAGGGGCCCCGGTGAGATGGAAATCGAGACAGACCGCAGAATTGTCAGAGACAAGATCGCCCTCCTTAAGAAACGACTCGAAAAAATAGACCAGCAGGCCCAGACACAGCGAAAAAGCAGGGGAGAATTGATCAGGGTGTCACTGGTAGGATATACAAACGTAGGCAAGTCCACACTGATGAACCTGCTCAGCAAGTCAGACGTATTTGCTGAAAACAAACTTTTCGCTACCCTTGATACAACGGTCAGGAAGGTGGTTTGGGACGCTATGCCTTTCCTGCTGTCGGATACCGTGGGATTTATACGAAAACTGCCGCACCACCTGATAGAGAGTTTCAAGTCTACGCTGGACGAAGTACGTGAAAGTGACATCCTGGTGCACGTGGTCGATATATCGCACACGCAACATGAGGACCAGATCAAAACGGTGCAGAATACTCTTATTGACCTGGGGGCGGCAGACCGGACTACACTTATGGTCTTTAACAAGGTGGACCTGTACAGGCAAAAATATTTTGATGATTACCTTGACCCGGCTACCAAAGCCGAGATTATGCAGGAGATCAAAGTAAAATTCAGTAAGGAGTACAATTATCCCAATGTTCTCATATCGGCTACAGAAAAGGAAAATATTGATGAATTAAGGGAGACCCTCAAGCAGATGATTGCAAATGAATACAATGTGCGGTACCCGTTTCAGTCAAAAAGCTGGTAAGAATTTAAAGTAGATGGAAAGCATTTTAAAAAAATATGCCAGACTGCTGGTGCACTATTGCCTGGAAATCAAGCCGGGTGACAAACTGTATATCAGCACTACCACACTGGCAGAACCTTTGCTCAGAGAAGTGTATCGTGAGGCGATAAGGACCGGGGCCCTGGTGGAATATCAGATGTCTTTCCATGACCAGAACAGGATTTTTATCGATGAAGCCAATGACCAGCAACTGGATTATGTCAATCCTGCGTACAGGGACATGATGCAAACCTACGATGCCTACCTTGTCATAAGAGCCCCCTTTAATCTAAGGGAGGATATGAATATAGACCCGGCCAAAGCTGCCCGGAGGCAGAAAGCAATGGCTGAGGTCAACAAAGTGTATGCTGAAAGGATTGCTGACAGGAATCTGAAGAGGTGTCTTTGCCAGTTTCCGACGCAGGCATCGGCTCAGGAAGCGGGTATGAGCCTGGAAGAATATGAATATTTTGTATACAATGCCTGCCATCTCTTTGCTGATGATCCGGCTGCCGAATGGCTGAAAGTGCGTGCGGAGCAGCAAGGCATCGTGGACCACCTCAATGGCTGTGAGCAAATCAGATACGTAAACGATAGATCAGACATTTCCTTTAGTGTCAGGGGCAGAACCTGGATTAATTCTGACGGAAGGTCCAATATGCCAAGCGGAGAGGTGTTTACCGGGCCGGTAGAAGACTCGGTCGAAGGGTATATATACTTTAACTATCCGACTGTTTTTATGGGTCACGACCTTGAAGGAATAACGCTTCATGTAAAAAATGGAGAAGTGGTCAAATGGGAGGCGAAAAAGGGTGCGGAGTTTTTGGATGAAATATTCAAGATCGAGGGTTCCAGATTTTTTGGGGAGGCTGCCATCGGCACCAACTACAACATACAGAGGACCACCAGGAATATCCTCTTTGACGAAAAAATAGGTGGCTCAGTACACATGGCTATCGGTCAGTCCTACATTCAGACCGGCGGCAAGAATCATTCTGCTGTGCATTGGGATATGATTACTGATATGAGGGCAGGTGGCCGTATTTATGCTGACGGACATCTAATATACGAAAACGGGCATTTTCTTATCTGAATGAATTCCGAATAAGGAAACAATTAATTTTGGTAAAATCAGCCATAAAAGAATACTGGTCCCTGATCACCGAAGCCCTGAGAGGGGAAGAAAGGGACTATACGGAAGGCAGCATCCGGAAAGCTATCTTTTTGCTTGCCATACCTATGATACTGGAGTTAGGACTTGAAAGTGTATTTGCCATAGTGGATATATTTTTTGTGGGTAAACTGGGAAGCAACGCTATAGCCGTAGTGGGTTTTACAGAGTCATTAATCACGATAATTTATTCTCTTGCCATTGGACTGTCTACTGCCGCTACAGCAATCGTGGCCAGACGGGTAGGCGAAAGACACCTGGACGGAGCGTCACAGGCGGCCACACAGTCCGTGTTCATAGGAATTGTATTTTCAGTGATCACCGGGATACTCGGGTGGATCTTTGCTGATGACTTGCTTAGGTTTATGGGGGCTTCTGAGGAGGTGGTGGCCTTTGGAAAAAATTTTACAGCCATCATGTTTGGTTTCAATTTTGTCATCGTTTTCCTCTTTCTCATCAAC
>JAGVTV010000146.1 GCA_019136675.1 Bacteroidota bacterium | reverse complement strand
GGAGATATCTCCGTGGGATCTCTGGCAGATCCGCCTTATATAACTATTACAGATGAAGACCGACAGGATGTCCTCAAATTTATCAATAAGTCAGATACCGGCCGTATCAATGTTATGATCATGAAGGACAGTGCGGTACAGCGGCAAACCCGGGTTCTGCAGCGGGGCATGTACGACCGTCCCGGAGATTCTGTTGCCTTTGGCACACCTGAAGCCATCCTTAAGTTTGATACAAAAACTTTTAAAAACAACAGGCTTGGACTTGCCAAATGGCTTTTTGACCGCAAAAATCCGCTTACGGCCCGTGTCTTTGTCAACTTTATGTGGCAGGAGTTTTTTGGCAGAGGTATAGTCAGGACATCCGGGGATTTTGGCCTTCAGGGTGACCTGCCATCGCATCCTGCACTTCTGGACTGGCTGGCATACGATTTTATGACCCATGGCTGGAATGTCAAAAGGCTGGTCAGACAGATAGTGATGTCATCCGCCTACCGGCAGTCATCGTCTGTTACAGATACACATTTGGCATCTGACCCTGACAATGTTTATCTTGCCCGAGGCCCGCGGCTGCGGTTGTCAGCCGAGCTGCTCAAAGACCATCTCCTGGCCTCAGCCGGATTATTAAATTCTGAGATCGGTGGACCGAGCGTAAAACCCTATCAGCCTAAGGGCCTTTGGGAAAGTGCTACATCGGGACGCGGTCAGCTTGCCACCTATGTCGAGGACGAGGGCTTCAGTAGATATCGTCGCGGTTTGTACCATTTTATAAAAAGAACAGTGCCTCCCCCTTCCATGCTGATTTTTGATGCCTCAAACAGGGATCAGTGTGAAGTAAAAAGAAGCAGTACCAATACTCCGCTGCAATCCCTTGTGCTGATGAATGACCGTCAGGTGCTGGAAGCCGCCAGACATCTTGCTTTCACAAAACTGAGAGAAAATACTTCCGCAGACCAAAAATTTGAATCCCTGTACAAAAACATCCTTTGCAGGTTGCCAAAAGCCAGGGAATTGGGAAAAATCAGGGAGTTTTACAGGCAGACGATTTCGGATATGAATGCCGAAAAAGCCCGGAAAATCCTCGGTTTCGGCAATTACAGCATTCCGGAGGATACAGACCTTAAAGGAACTGCTGCCATGATGCAAACCGTCATGTTATTATTTAACCTGGAAGAAACCTCTGTGAGATGAACGGTCCATTTTATGAACACAGGCTGAATATCAATCGCCGCCATTTTTTAGGTAGATTAAGCGTAGGCCTGGGCAGCATGGCCCTTGGATCCCTGCTTATCAAAGACCTGTTTAGTGATCCCGGCAAAGCAGCCGAAAGCATAGTGACCGGTCTGCCTCATTTCGCCCCCAGGGCCAAAAGGGTCATCTACCTCTTCCAGAATGGAGCCCCGTCACAGCTTGAGTCATTCGATTACAAGCCGGTCCTGAATAAGTTCTTTGGCACCGACCTGCCAGATTCTATCCGCAAGGGGCAGAGACTCACCGGTATGACCTCCAATCAGGATAAGTTTCCGCTGGTAGGATCTTATTTTCCATTCAGGCAGCACGGCAATTCAGGTGCCTGGGTGAGCGACCTTTTTCCCAATATGGCAAAAATAGTGGACGATATCTGTATCATCCGGTCTATGCATACCGAAGCCATCAACCACGACCCGGCACTCACTTTTATGCAGACAGGTGCTCAGCAAGGAAACAGACCGAGCATGGGTGCATGGCTGAGTTACGGTCTTGGTTCCGAAAATCAAAACCTGCCTGCCTTTTGCGTTCTTTTGTCCAGAGGTAAGGGCAATGGCCAGGGAGTATACTCAAAACTTTGGACCAACGGATTTCTCGACAGCAAGCACCAGGGAGTGCAGTTTAGCAACAGTGAGGAAAGAGTCCTCTACCTCAACGATCAGGAAGGCGTCACCAGAGAAGACAGGCGGCTGATGCTGGACAAGCTCAGCGAACTGAATGCAATGGGATTTGAAGAGACAGGTGATCCCGAAATCAAAACAAAGATCGCCCAATACGAGCTGGCATACAGGATGCAGACTGCCGTACCGGAGATTACCGATGTCTCCGGCGAACCGGATTCTGTGATCAGGATGTACGGTGCTGATTGCCTGATTCCGGGTACCTATGCCAGTAATTGCCTGCTGGCCAGAAAACTGTCAGAATCAGGTGTGAGGTTTGTACAGCTATACCACCAGGGCTGGGATCAGCACGCCAACCTCGTGGGAGAAATGCCGGGCCAGGCTATGGATGTAGACCGTGCGTCCGCGGCATTGGTACAGGATCTGAAGCAGCGTGGACTCCTCGATGAGACCCTAGTCATCTGGGGCGGAGAATTTGGCAGGACCAACTACTGTCAGGGCCCACTGTCGGCTAATTCCTACGGTAGGGACCACCACCCCAGGGCATACAGCATCTGGATGGCAGGAGGCGGTGTCAA
>JAGVTV010000247.1 GCA_019136675.1 Bacteroidota bacterium | reverse complement strand
ACCCTCGATATAAATTCCCCTTCCTGGCCATGTCCCGTGGCCATGGTACGTATCTTCATACTTTTTACGGCAGTCTCGGCCTGCAGGGTCCTGGCTTCCAACTGAGAATTATTAAGGATAGAGGTATAGCCGTAAGAGGTTGCGGGCCAGATCTGCTGTATATCAAGTACATCCCTTACCGGCCTTCCTTTGACAAAGGCAAATTTAATGTCCATTTCTTCCTGGTATTCGCCTCCCTTATCCATGAGAAGGCGTTTTTGCCCTTTGAGGATGGGTCCGTAGTCAGTCACATCAAAGGTCCAGGTCTTGCCTTCTGCTCCCAGATCAAGCCCTATTCCGTAAGGAGTCACAAATGACATGATTTCATATTTGGCCGGAGAAAATCTGAAATAAGACAAGTCAATAATGTCTATCACATCATCATATTCTACCTCTATCTCGCCGGTGATATTTCCGGATTCGTCATAGACTTTCTGGGGTACAGCTTCCCAATAGTACATGGGGTTGCCGGCAACTACCCTGTTGTCTTCGATGGAGTAGGGGGTTATCCTGAGGGGCACATTCATGACCGAATCCCGCTGGATCACTTCGGTGACGGAGACGATGGCGTTTCCCTTTATAAAACTCAGGTCAGGCCTTTCGCCCAGGGCGTTCATACCGGTAAAATAGGATGACGGTCTGTGTGGCTGCAGGTTTACCCTTCCGGCAAATGACATAGTGCCCTGATAGGCAGACAGGTCAGCCAGTGTATCATTAGCACTCTCATTCATATCCAGAAAAACGACCAGATTTTCTGCCTGTGCCGGCAGCCCCGAGGGGCTGTCGTGCATGACGGTAGCTATTTCGGCGGGTGTGAGTTCTTTTTGCCACACGGTAAAGTCATCCATATCACCGAACCAGGCATTGGTGCCATCCTGTACCGCTCCTAAGGAGAAATTGCTTATGTCGATGGGTTTTGTTTTGCCGGTACCTGAGTGCCAGACGTTGCCGTTGAGGTAGATCTTCATCGAGCCGGTAACGGTGTTTTTGGTGAAGGCCCAGTGGTTCCAGCTTCCTTCATAATCGGCAGGCAAGGCTGCCTTGTCGATGCGGTCGTAGCCTGCGGCATCTCCTCCGCAGTCCCAGTAAATACGGCCGTTTGACCATGGCAAGTGTACGTTTAGCTGCCGGCGACCCTGTGCGTCTGTAGCATGGAATACCGAATTATTGTTGGGAAGCACAGCTTCATTTCCTCTGGCCCAAAACGTTACTGTCACTTCGTTTGTGATGTCCGTGAGTCCTGCATGGGTAAGCTGGCCTGCTCCGGAACTACCTGACACAAGATAGCGGTCCGTTTGCTGTGTGCAGTAACACTGAAGGGTGACTGCCTGGCTTCCTTTTATTTCCAGACTGCTGATTTCGGTTTCGTTGCCCTGAAATGAAAATTCGACCACGAGACCGCGGTCACCCGGATGTGAAAATGGGGTGTGAAAAAAGATGTCTGTCTGCCCGCTGCTGCCGAATGTCACGTGCCTGTTGACCACCTCCTTGAAGGTTAGATTATCAAGGTCACCCCAGCCTACCGGTGCTGTGGCGGTGGAGGCGATCCTGACCTTTAGCCAGGAGATCTTACCGCTGCCTGTGTGTTTAAGGTTTATTCCGGATATGTTTCCTGAGCCAAGGGCAGAGAGTTCGTCGGCTGTATAATAGACCCAAAACCTGCCAGTGGGTTTGTCCCTGTTTATGATGGTCCTGCTACCGCTTTGCTGGCCCGCCATAACCCTGGCAGTGCCGGATGCGTCCTGAACAGTCACCTGTTTCAAGCCATAATCTGTATAAGTGAAGGTGGGGTTGACTGTATAAAACAGGAAGTTCTGATTGTAACCGCTGATGATATAATTGGGGTGAGTGGCTTTTGTACTGTCGGTTCGGGTACTGTCGATGATATTGGTGTTGCAGCTGTAATCCCACTCTCCACAGCCTTTATTGCGGTCGGTACCCGTGGAGACGAGGGCACCTTTGCACCGCATGGAGTAGTACATCAGGATTTTTTCGTACTGGTTGTGATCTCCTTCCGGGAAGCGTATCGTCGTATCCCGGGTTTTGGAGCTGTATCGGAGGGTATTGACCCACGTTGTGTCTTGAGAAAACATGAGGGTGGTCGTACATAAAAACCAGAAAAAGGTAAGTATGTGTCTCATAAACTGGATTATTTATGGAGTAAAGCTAATGAAAGTATTGAGTCCTTAAGACTAATTTTAAACGGAATTTGTTTTCGTTAATATATTTTTTACCCTTTTCTTTTGAGGTTTTTTGCCAAAATGGTAAGAGAGATCCACAGCGAAGCTCAGGGTGTTTTTCTGATCTATATATCCACTGCCACTTCCCACCAAAGAAGAGTTCTTTTGAACGGTGTAGTTTACTGTTTCTATATATCCACTGCCACTTCCCACCAAAGAAGAGTTCTTTTGAACGGTGTAGTTTACTGTTTCCCTCGCAAAGTAGGGTGACAAATTGTAACCAAATTGAAATGTCAGGTTTATGGAAATATCCGGACTGACCCGAAAACTGTTTACTAACGATAATGGAACAAAAATGGAATGTCTCAGCGAAGTTATGGAGGTATCCATGCCGGTTATAAAATTGTTTTCATTGTCGGTTGTCCCAAAATTTCCGAACCCTTGTCCTGATTCCTCATTGCCCGCATTTACAGAAATTCCAGCCATTGGAATAAAGGAGAATTTTCCGGCAATCGGCAACTTTTTTCCATAGCTCAATTGTAAGTTTAAGGTCAGATCATTTCCATGACCATAACCCACACCATAGCCTTGCTCGTTGATAATCATGTAGTAATAATATATACTTCTGGTCTGGGCTGAAAATGAATAGACATTATTGTTTTTTTGAT
>JAGVTV010000077.1 GCA_019136675.1 Bacteroidota bacterium | reverse complement strand
GGGATCCATAGGCGAGAGGTCATATTTTTTACGCAGGTATTCATACTCCTGCCTGAGGAGAGTGTAGTGTTCGTCCTGATACGAGGCATGTAACATACCGGCTTGTCCGAAACAGAGGGCTTCCAGAACCAGGGGTTTATCTTTGTTTTTAAGCACCAGGTTTAGGGGTATTTTACGTGCAAGTCGCTCAAAGGGCTCCGTGTTGACTCTGGCACCAAAATACCTGGCCAGCATGATGTACAGGGTTTCTTCCCAGTTGAATCCGGTAGAATCCAGAATCTGCTGTACCAGGACTGATTTTCCCTGCAGCCTCTCGGCGGCAAGGCTGTACTTCCAGAATCCGATCTTGCTTTTTGGTACGCCGGAGATTAGCCTGTGACAGGGTACAGGTGCCGTGGCCTGCATCAGAGTGAGATAATGATCAAGATAGTGCCTTGGTATCTTTCCCTTAAGTTCCAATACCGGGATATCCGCACCTGAACCGGTCTTTTGGTCGGCTTCATAGACCACATGCAGGATGACATTGTCATAGGCCTTATCGTGCTGATGTCTGTGTCGGGACCAATCGGATGTAAATACGTGCATCTCTACATTTCCTGCCCAGAGTGTGCCTCCAATCCTGACTTTTGCATTAAAGAAATCCGGTCCGGCATCTGCATTGTAATTTCCAAATTCCACGATCTCGATTTCTCTTCCGTCTGTGGTCTGTAGTCGCGGAGGAATTTTTTTTGTCCTCCACAGGAAATGCAGAAAGTCTTCCTTCAGGGGCGATGGCGTCATGGATTATTTTCGTTCGAAGATCTTAAATGAATAATCGTATTCGTTTTTGGCATCCCTGTCGTGGTCTTCACGGCTGACAAGATTCCATTGGCTCATATCCAGTTCCGGAAAGTAAACGTCGCCATGGACATCGAGTTCTACCTCAGTAAGGTAAAGTCTGTCCCAAAGATCGGTGGTTTGCTCGTAGATCTGGCCGCCGCCGATGATAAATGCCTCAGTTTCACCATTGTGATGTGCTTCTTTCAGAGCCTCTGGGATAGATCTCGCCACTATACAGTTTGTTGATATAAAAAAGGGGTCCCTGGTGACGATGATATTAGTCCTTTGGGGAAGGGGTTTTCCGATGGAAGCATAACAATTCCTGCCCATAATGACCGAGTGCCCTGTGGTTGTTTTTCTGAAATATTTCAGGTCTGCCGGCAGATACCAGGGTATATTGTTATCCAGTCCGATCACCCTGTTGCGGGCCATGGCGACAATGCAGGAAATAATCATGAGCTATACGTTTTTTGCCGGAGGTAAAATTAGAAGATTAATCATTATTTCAATAAAAAATAACCTAAGTTGTACTTTCAAACACGGGATTAAGTTACAAATACATTATATTTACCCAATAAAATTGGTATATGGCATTTCAGATCAGGGAGCAGGACAAAAAGTATGATGTCGCCATCGTGGGCTCTGGAGCCGGAGGAGGTATGGCTGCCAAGATTCTGTCAGAGGCAGGTCTTTCAGTCGCTGTGCTTGAGGCAGGCGGCGATTTTGATCCGGCACTGGAAGAATACAGGACACAACTCAGGTGGCCGTGGGAATCTCCACGCAGAGGGGCCAACACACAACGGGTATTTGGAGATTTTGATGCAGCTTGGGGAGGCTGGGACATAGAGGGTGAGCCTTATACCCGGGCGGACGGAACTCAGTTTGACTGGTTCAGGTCCAGAATGGTGGGGGGACGGACCAACCACTGGGGCAGGATTTCGCTAAGGTTTGGACCCAAAGACTTCAAGCGAAAAGACCAGGACGGACTGGGAGACAACTGGCCCATTTCGTATGATGACATCAAGCCGTATTATGACAGGGTTGACAAGCTTATCGGCGTTTTTGGGACCAATGAGGGATTGCCCAATGATCCGGACGGATTTTTCCTGCCACCACCCAAGCCTCGTCTTCACGAAATGTTTGTAAAAAAGGGAGCCTCCGGGGCCAAAGTGCCTGTCATCCCGTCAAGACTTTCTATCCTGACCCGTAAGATCAACGAAGAGCGGGGTGTTTGTTTCTTCTGTGCCCAGTGCAATCGTGCCTGCCAGGTGTATGCTGATTTTTCATCAGGTACCTGCCTGCTTAAACCGGCTATGAAAAAGGGCAAAATAGAGTTGTATACTCATGCCATGGTGCGGGAGGTGATAACCAATGACGAGGGAATTGCTACCGGGCTGGTATATATCAGCAAAAAGGACATGCAGGAACACCGTGTAGGTGCCAGGGTAGTGGTGCTTGCTGCTTCGGCTTGTGAGACCGCCAGAATCATGCTCAATTCGAGATCCAAACAACACCCCAACGGGCTCTCAAACAGTTCGGGTGTTCTGGGGCGTTATCTGCATGACAGCACCGGCACAGACAGGATGGGTTTCCTGCCGGCATTGGTTGACAGACCCCGATACAACGAAGACGGAGTGGGCGGCCTGCATGTTTATTCGCCATGGTGGCTGGATAATAAAAAACTCGATTTTCCCCGGGGATATCATATAGAGTACTGGGGAGGACTGGGCATGCCTGGTTATGGATTCGGTTTTGGAATGGATTCAGTAAGAAAATACCTTACCGATGAATTTGGCAAGCCGTCACCAAACGGAGGTTATGGTGCTTCGCTCAAAAAAGACATAAGGCGTATCTACGGGACCATGGTAGGTATGTCAGGTCGTGGAGAGAGCGTACCCCAATACGACAATTACTGCGAGATTGATCCCGGTACGGTGGACAAATACGGGATACCTGTGCTGAGGTTCCATTATAAGTGGACGGACCATGAAGTAAGGCAGGCAAGGCATATGCACGATACATTTGAGGAGATCCTGACAGGGATGGGTGCAGTAATTATGGGCAATAAGCCCGATGCCTCGACCCAATACGGCTTGGCAGCACCCGGCAGGATCATACACGAGGTAGGTACATCCAGGATGGGTGACGACCCCAGGACCTCTGTACTTAACAAATATGCCCAGGCCCACGAGTGCAAAAATCTCTTTGTGGCAGATGCGGGCTCTTTTGTGTCACAGGCTGACAAAAATCCTACCTGGACGATCCTGGCCCTGTCGTGGAGGACCTCGGAGTATATCATTGACCAACTTAAAAAGAAAAACATCTGACCCATGGACAGAAGGGAAAACATAAAGGTATTGCTTGCGGGAACAGTGGCTACCGGCTTTTTGCTTACCACAGGCTGCAAGGAAGACAAGGCAGCAGAAATTGTGGCAAAGGGGGCCGAAAACCTTAGTTACGGCCGTACTGCCGAAGAAAAACTAGTGGACCAAAAACTTATGGCTGAGACCTTCTTTACCGAAAAGGAAAAAAAGATGGTCACCATTCTGTCAGATATCATCATACCAAAAGATGAAGTTTCAGGCAGTGCCTCTGAGGCGGGAGTGCCGGATTTCATTGAGTTTATGATGAAGGATTACCCAAAATTTCAGACTCCGATGAGGGGTGGGCTTATGTGGCTGGAAAACCAGAGCCTTGCGGAATATGACAAGCCCTTTGCTGACCTGAGCAGTGAGCAGCAGCTGGTCCTCGTGGACAGAATCGCTTGGCCGGACACAGCAGAAGGAGAAGCTAAAAACGGCGTGCCATTTTTTAACCTGCTGAGAAACCTCACCTGCACGGGATTTTTTACCACCGAGATGGGGATAAAGGATGTAGGTTATGTGGGCAACCGGCCCAATCAGTGGGATGGGGTTCCTGACGAAGTGCTAAAGAAATACGGGCTTAGTTATGACGAAAAGACACTGAGCCAGTGCCTAAAGGTCGAGGACCAACAGAAAATCGCCCAGTGGGACGATAAAGGTAATTTAATCGGTTGATCATACCACCCGGGCTTATGCCAATGATTCTGACAGGCATTAACAGAGCACAGCTGCCGTCAGCAGCCAGGGCCGTCCTACAGCTGGCAGGCGAAACACGAGTTTTCCTGTTTGAGGGAAATCTTGGAGCAGGCAAAACAACACTTATAAGGCACCTTTGCCGCGAACTCGGGTACATGGGTGATGTCACCAGTCCCACGTTTTCCATCATAAATATGTATCCATCCTTACAGGAGGATATCTGTCACATGGATTTATACAGGCTCAGGAATCAGGAAGAGGCTGAGGAGACAGGTATAATGGAATATCTGTACAGTGGTTCTTACTGTTTTATTGAATGGCCAGATCTCATACTGCCCTTGCTGGACGAGCCCTATGTCACCGTAAAGATAGAAGCCGACGAGAACGAATCGAGGAAAATAGCCATTGACAAAATCAGGCCATGATATCAGAATTTTGTAGTTTTGTCATTTTGAGCCACATATTATGAGCAGACCTCTTAAACCCATCATCTTCTCCGAGTTTTTTACGGAAGGCCAGTATGAGACTGAGGTCGAGACCCTTGCCATCAGTGAAAAATCCAAAAGCCTGTCCATCGGCATACCGAAAGAAACGATTCTGAGCGAACACAGGGTCGCATTGTCTCCTCCATCCATAAGGACATTGATAGGATACGGACACCAGGTGCTTGTGGAGTCGGGTGCAGGACAAAAGTCCAATTTTTCAGATCGGGACTACGCAGAGGCCGGGGCACAGATTTCTCATAGCCGGGAGGAAGTATTCAAGTCACAGATCCTGCTTAAGATAGCTCCGCCCACGTCGGAGGAGATAGACCTTATGCAGCCTGAGCAGGTACTGGTTTCGCCGCTGCAGCTGCCCGTACTGAGGGACGACTATCTGGTCAAACTGCAAAAAAAGCGGATCACAGCATTTGCCATGGAATATCTGAGATCAGAAGACGGTTCCTATCCGATTGTGAGGATCATGAGCGAAATTGCGGGTACTTGTGCCGTCCTGACGGCTGCTGAGTACCTGACCAATACCCGCGAAGGCGGAAGGGGGCTCTTGCTGGGAGGGATCTCAGGCGTACCTCCGGCTAAGATTGTAATCCTGGGTGCCGGAGTTGTGGCAGAGTCTGCCATAAAAGTGGCCCTCGGACTGGGAGCATCCATCAGAGTATTTGATAATAACATCACCAAGCTCATGCGATTACAAAATGCTGTGGGCCGTCACCTTCACACATCATCATTTAATCCGGTGTATCTCGCCTATCAGCTTACGAGTGCCGATGTGGTGATAGGAGCTATACACTCAAAGAGTGGCCGCACTCCTGTAGTTGTCACGGAAGAGATGGTAGCAAAGATGAAAGAAGGAGCTGTAATCATTGATGTGAGCATTGATCAGGGCGGGTGTTTTGAGACCTCAAAGATGACTACCCTTGACAATCCAAGTTTTACAGAGCATGGGGTGATCCACTACTGCGTACCCAATATTTCCTCCAAGGTAAGTCGCACAGCATCCAATGCCATCAGCAATATTCTGACACCGCTGCTGCTCAAGATGGGAACCTCAAACCATTTTGACAGTCTGCTCTATGACCACGAAGGTATACGGCATGGCTGCTACACCTACAAAGGGTGCATTACCAATGAATACCTTAGCAAAAGGTTTGGCCTAAAATACACCAGCCTCGATCTGCTGCTTACAAGCAAACTCTGAAATCAATAACGTAAAATATTTCAAACGCACCACATAATGGATACAGGAACACTTATTTCCAAAGTCAACAAGTACAAGCATATACTCGAAAATACCCTTAAATACCGGGAATCCTGGCACAAAAATGTCAAACCACTGCTTACGGCATCGCTTGACGAAATCCTTAAACAATCAGGCCTGGCAAAAGGTGAGATCATAGTAAGAGATAACATAGCAAATCTGGAAGCCGTAGTCTTTGACCTGGGAAGGTCCAGCAGCGGAATATCAGAAAATCTGGACGACTCAGGTGTCATGCGGACTATGATAAAGTCAAACGGTTCCCTGATCTACCAGCAGCTTTTTAACGGTAAAATCATGGTTATGACTGTGAGCCCCCACATCGAAGGATACGGACAGCCCAAACCCCCGACCACTCTCGAGATTTTGAGACCGGAGGAAATAAATCAAAAAATAATCATAAAACACCTGGAGACATTTTTTGATGAGATCACCGAGTGGGAAGACTATGATGATGATGAGCAGCGTCCCAATACCATTGGTTTTAACCCTACAGGAGTAATTAGCCACCCGGAGGAAGCCTGACAATTTACCTTTTATGGCTTTGTTGGATACCCATCTCTCCCTGAAGATTTTTACATCTCCTTGAGTTCGTTCACTACCTTGGTAAGGGTGGCTTTAGCATCACCAAAGAGCATGAGACAATTAGGGTAGCCAAAGAGTTCGTTTTCAATACCGGCATACCCTGACGCCATACTCCTCTTGCTCACAATCACGGTTTTTGCCTTGTCCACATTGATAATCGGCATGCCATATATGGGTGAATTTTTATCGTGCCTTGCAGCAGGGTTTACCACGTCATTGGCCCCTACTACATAAACTATGTCAGTATTGGATAAGTCGTCATCTATTTGCTCAGGTTCCAGAAGCCTGTCGTAGGGTACATTGGACTCTGCGAGTAAAACGTTCATATGTCCTGGCATACGGCCTGCCACCGGGTGTATGGCAAATCTGACATTGATATTTTTCTTAAGCAGGATGTCCATCATTTCCTTGATGATGTGCTGGGCCTGGGCTACGGCCATTCCGTATCCCGGTACTATTACCACAGACGAAGCACTGTCAAAAAGCATAGCGGCCTCTTCCACGCCTACTTCCTTGACCACCAGGTCTGATTTACCTCCCACGGTCACCACAGCACCGGATGTCTGACCGAAACCTCCCATCACGACATTGAGCAGAGACCTGTTCATGCCCTTGCACATGATGTCCGTAAGGATAATGCCCGAAGAACCGACCAATGCTCCCGCGACGATCAGCATATAGTTATTAAGCACAAATCCTGTGGCACAGGCAGCCATTCCTGAGTAAGAATTTAACAGTGAAATTACCACAGGCATATCTGCTCCTCCGATGGGTATGACCACTAGTACTCCAAGTAGCAGCGAAATGGCCAGAAGGACATACATGCCTATGATCATGTCTTGTTGCCACATGACCACAGCACCTGCCACTATGCCTGCCAATAGCAAAAGGAGGTTGATGAGATGCTGGCCTTTGTAAACAATAGAGTTACCGCTTATCTTACCGCTCAGTTTGGCATAAGCAATATAGGAACCGGTAAACGTAATGCCGCCTATAAGGACAGATAATAAGATACTCACCAGGGTCACGTTATGGATTTCCATACCTCTTTCATACGACTCTCTCCAATATTCTGATATACCAACGCCCACAGAAGCCAATCCACCAAAACCATTGAACAGGGCTACCATTTCCGGCATTTGTGTCATCTGGACCTTTTTGGCGACATAGAGGCCAATGGCTGAGCCTATGGCAATACATAAAAGGATCTCCGGCAGTGTGGCCAATTCCAGTTGGACCATGGTCGCCAGGATGGCTATTAGCATTCCGATGGCTGACATTCCGTTGCCACCGCGGGCGGTGGAAGGTTTGTTCATTTTCTTTATGCCAACAATAAAAAGAACCGAAGCCAGAAGGTAGGCTAGTTTGACTATTGTATCCATTGTTACTTTTTAAACATTTTCAACATTCTGTCTGTAACAGCATAACCGCCCACGACATTAATCATGGCCAGGATGATGGCCAGCAAACCCAGGATTTTGCTCAATTGGGTATATCCAAGCTGGTTACAGCACAGGATAGATCCTACGATAGTGATTCCTGAGATGGCATTGGAGCCGGACATTAGCGGCGTATGCAGAGTGGGAGGAACCTTTGATATCAACTCAAACCCACAATAACTTGCCAGTATGAGGACATAGATTAAGGCGATAAGTATTTCAGTACTCATTATGTTTTCTTTAAGTTTTGGAATATCAGTTAGCGAGTGCTTTTTGGGTGGCTTCGTGCACGATTTGCCCCTGGTGGGTGATCAGGCAGCCTTTTGTGATCTCTTCGTCCATTTCCCATTTAAAACCTTCTTTTCCGGCAAGGTGGGTCAGCAGGGCGGTCACATTTTTTGCATACAGCTCACTGGCGTTTTGGGCCAGCTGTCCGGGCAGGTTGAGTTCTCCCATTATGGTGACTCCGTTGTGGTTTATGGTTTTACCAGCCTGGGTGAGAGCACAGTTGCCGCCGCTTTCGGCAGCCAGGTCGACTATAACGGATCCTCGTTTCATGGTTTCTACCATTTCGGGGGTGACCAGAACAGGAGATTTCTTGCCCTGGACCGCAGCAGTAGTGATCACAAGGTCGGCTTCTGATACATGCTTGTTGATCATTTCCTTTTGTTTTCTCAGGTATTCTTCGGAGACCTGGGTGACATAACCACCTTCTACCTTTACGGATTCATCGCCTTCTACCTGCAGGAATCTGCCGCCCAGTGATTCTACTTCTTCCTTTGTACCGGGGCGGATATCGGTCACTTCTACTACAGCTCCAAGCCTTTTGGCAGTGGCCAGGGCCTGAAGGCCAGCCACACCTGCCCCGAAGATCAGGACCCTGGATGGTGTAATGGTACCTGCCGCAGTCATCATAAGCGGAAAAATCTTGCCCAGGGCATTAGCTCCCATGATTACAGATTTATATCCTGCAAGATTGGCCTGTGAGCTCAGAGCATCCATTCTCTGTGCTTTGGTTGTCCGGGGAATGGCATCCATGGAAAATGCAGAAACCTTCTGTCTGGCTAAGGCATTGACCGTATCTCCATTGGCGAAAGCATAAAGATAGGAGATCAGTATACTGCCTTCTTTCATCCTGGAAATATCTTCATTTGACGGAGCATTTACCCTGAGATGAATGTCTCCGGTCTTCAGGAGGTCATCCCTGTCGTCAGATATGACGGCTCCGGCTTTGACATACTGGTCATCATTTATGGCCGAAGAAAGTCCGGCTCCTTTTTCAATCTGACATTCAAATCCTGCCTTTATTAGAGCCTTGACAGTGTCAGGGGTTAATGCCACCCTGTTTTCAGAGGGTCTGGTCTCCTTTACTACTACAACCTTCATAACGCTGATGTAATCATTTATTGTGACAATTTAGGTCCTGCCTGAACACATACACCTTTCCCATTGTCCGCCAATTCAACCAAATGTGGCCCAGGATAACCGATGGCGAAGATAATTAATTTATCGGACAGAAGACATATGATCCGAAATTTTCATTGGCATGATTCAGATCATACTTAAGTATTTTTTTTAAACCGGTAAAATACCACGATGCATGTGGCGATTACCCTTATTTCATTTTGGTGATGAGCTGCCTGAAAGGGTCTTCAGCTGTATCAAACTCCTGAAGGTTGTATTTTTCTATTTTATCAAGGAGTTTCTGGCTGTAATTGTCATCTGTTGCATATCCGCACAGCTTCAGTCCGTATGCCCACCCGATGTAGTCGGTATGGCTGTACGAAAATAATGGTGCGTACCTCTCTGTTTGCATCAAAAAATTGGACCTGTCGATGTAGGAATCAATGTCAGAGTCATATGCACGGAAACAGGACTCCATTAGTTCACCTTTTTTATTCAGGTCATCGTCCTTATGATAGTATGTCTTGCCAGTCCAATAGCTTTTGCATTTTATGCCGAAATGGTTGTTGGCTTCGGTGGCCAGCTTGCTGGTGCCATAGTTTGATTCATGAAGGCCCTGTGCGAGGGTTATACTGGCGGGTATGCCACTGCGGTACATTTCTACAATAGCAAGGTCTTTGTACGATTCTATATATTCGTAAGCTGCTGCTTCGGGATTGTAATCAAATGACGAAAACAGTAAAATAGTTCCAATACACAACCAAACTCTTCCTTTAGACATATTGCATTAAATTCTATTTGAAAAATCCAAATCCCGTGCCAAAAATCAGGATTTGTAAGATTATGGACAAGATGTTAGAGAAGTAATGATAAAACTACCTCCATTATCTACTCTTATCCTGTAACAGGTGCCCGCAGTGCTTTTAAGGATTAGGCCTTTTGTGTAGGTTTCTATTATCAGGTCACTGTTTTGCATGGTGACAGGCCGGGAAACCTCAGTGCATGCCATGGATTCTGAAACCAGGCCTCCGGAGGAGTTGACCCTGAAACGGCGGCAGGATCCGGTTCCGTCCTGCAGCACGAGTCCCAGATCGGAATCACTGACCGCAATATCATTGTTTTCAAGGCTTACAGCATTGGCATTGTTTACATGGCAGACTGTCCTCTGGGTGGCAAGATTGCCGTTTAGATCCACCACAAGCCTGTAGCAATATCCTTTTTCAGACCGGAGGATGATACTTTGGCCGGCATTCTGGAAGTACAGGTCGCCTCCCTTTACCGAGGATACTCTGCCTGGATTATTGCCATCACTGACGGGAAGAGCCATTTTCATGGTAAAAAATCCGTTATTAATATCAGACGCCAGGATACATCCGGAGGCCAGATAAGGGTACACACCCCAGCAACCTGCAAACCCAGACGGATACCCTGAGCCATTATTTTGTATATAAGTATCATAGTAAGCCACTCTTTTGATGGTGTTTTGATTGGTCACATCAGAGATATCAAATACCTGCACCCCGTCTTCATAACAGGACACATACATGTAATTGCCATTGATATGCGGATTGTGGGGACGGCTGTCACTGGCCACAGGGAATTCCAGGGGTTCCTTTAGGGTGCCCACTAATTGAAGGGAAGGATTTCCTGACACTTTTCTCAGGACAGAGAGTGGCTCACCCCGCGGCAGTTCTGTGGCCTCGACCAGGGTGACTCCATCGGCATGCAGCCAACTGCTGTGGTTGTATTTGCCAGAGTCGTAGTAATAATGGGCCGTCTCGGTGATGTTATTGACATTGGTTAGATCCCAAACCCTAAGTTTATAATCGTAAATATGAGAAGCATACCCGATGTTGTTTTTTACAAACATATCATGGATGTATGTGGTGGAAAAAAACTTAATCAGGACGGGATTAGCAGGAGTACCGTTATAAGTGATGCCATCTACCACCTCTGTGTCCAGGGTATAGATGAGAAGTCTGTCCTGACCATTGGACGACTTGGAGCCCATAACATACATCCTTGCTGTAGCCTGTTCTACAAATATAGTGTGGGCCTTGGTAAAAGCATTGGTCTGCGTGGTGGCCGTGAGGGTATTCATATTGATGATATGAAGGCCGCTGCCGCAGGGCCCATCGCACACAGAGTAGACAAAATTCTGGTAGGATGCAAACTCCCTCCATGATGTATTGTACCCGTCAGAGAGCGTCAGGACATTAACGGGAGATCCGCAATTGTTTACGTTAAAAATATTAATGGCTAGTTTGCTGCCTATGATGGCAAATTCATTATTAGCGGCATCTGTATAACCAAACACAGCACTGCAGTCACCGCCTGGAAGGCCTGTGATGTTGGCCATTTTTTTCATATTGAATCCCTGCCCTGTCATCATTTCCACTGAGAATATTGACAAGACCATAAGGCAAAAAAACGTTTGCTTCATTTACATTTAATATTTTTAGCCTGAAATAGAAATGATAATGCAGTCAAAGATACATCACGAAATAATTTCTCATCTCAAAAAAGATGAAAAACTTGTACAAATTATTGAAAATGTGGAGTTAAAGATTCACAAGGAACCCATGTCCGTTTTTGAAGACCTTGTAAGGTCAATCGTCTCACAGCAACTTTCGACAACGGCAGCCTCAACTATTTATGGCAGGTTTTTGACAGGGCTCGGCAATTACGGCGGGCCAAGGGAAGGGATTCTTAAGATGCCGACAGCAGAAATGAGGTCATGCGGCCTTTCGTTTCAAAAGGCTGACTACATAAAGAATGTCGCTGTCTTCTTTGATGACAACAACCTTCATGATACGGACTGGGAGTCAAAAAGTGATGAAGACATCATCCATCAACTCACACAAATTAAGGGAGTAGGTAAATGGACCGTAGAAATGATCCTGATGTTTTCTCTTTTCAGACCGGACGTATTACCACTGGATGATCTGATCATACGCACACGTATGGTACAGCTCTACAATGTAACCTCGGAAAAAAAACAGCTGATGGCAGACCTTACCGAAATAGCCGAAAAATGGCGGCCGTACCGCACCTATGCCTGCCGGTATTTATGGGGTTCCAAAGATCTGAAAGTGAAAAGTGGAAAGTGGAAAGTGGAAAGTGGAAAGTGGAAAGTGAAGAGTGAAAAGTGAAAAGTGGAAAGTGAAGAGTGAAAAGTGGAAAGTGAAAAGTGAAGTGCAGCCCTTTGGGATTATAACATAAATCGTCATTGCAATATGAACATAAAACAGTGAAAAGTGAAAAGTGGAAAGTGGAAAGTGGAAAGTGAAAAGTGGAGAGTGAAAAGGGAAAAGTGAAGTATATCCCTTTGGGATTATTGCTTAAATCGTCATTGCAATATAAACATAAATGTCAATCCCGAAGGGATG